>JANPIY010000371.1:0-4806 GCA_031425255.1 Planctomycetota bacterium | reverse complement strand
AACATCAACATCAACAGCAAGGGCATCACGGTGTCGAACGCGCTGTGGAAACAGATGCAGGAGAAAGACGCGTCGCTGAAGGAGGCCGGTTACCCACTGCCGGTCAAGGCGGACAGCCTCAAAGCGATCGCCAAGGAGCGCTACGCTGCCGGCAATCCGCTGCGTTTCGGCATGACCTATCCCAGCGGCAGCCACAACATCACCCTGCGTTACTGGCTCGCCGCCGGCGGCGTGAATCCCGGTTTCTATGAAGGTCCCAACGACCCGGTGGGCAAGAAGGACGCCGACATCCTGCTCTCGGTGGTGCCACCGCCGCAGATGGTCGCCAACCTCACCGCCAACACCATCGACGGCTTCTGCGTTGGCGAACCCTGGAACCAGCGCGCGGTGGTCGACGGCATCGGCGTGGCGCTCAATGGCGACCAGTACGTCTTCGACGGTTGCCCAGACAAGGTCTTCGGCGTCGCCGAGGAATGGGCGACCAGGTATCCCAACACCATGAATGCGGTGGTGAAGGCGCTGATCCGCGCCGGTCAATGGCTCGATGAGAGTCCAGCCCATCGCAAGCTCGCCTGCGAGATGTTGGCCAACAAGGCCTACATCGGCACCAATGTCGAAGTGCTGGCGGAGTCGATGCTCGGCACCTACCAGTACCAGAAAGGCGATCGCCGCGAGGCCAAGAACTTCAACATCTTCTATCGGCGCTTCGCCTCGTTCCCCTTCAAGAGCCATGCGGTGTGGGGCCTGACGCAGGCGCGTCGCTGGGGTCAGATCCCGACCAATAAATCAGATAGCTGGTATGCCGGCATCGCCGACCAGACCTTCCGTCCGGAGATCTACCGCAAGGCCTTCGCCGATCTGCTGGCCGAGAACGTGGTCAAAGCCACCGACCTCCCTCCGGATGACTATCAATCGCACCCGGCCGAGGCCTTCATCGACCAGATCGCCTTCGATCCCAAGAAGCCCAACGACTACCTCAAGGCCTTCCCCATCGGCCTGAAATAACCGCTCGTGACGAAGTCACGGATGCGGAGCGCGGAGCACCGCCCCCTGCATCCCGACACACCCGTCCGCACGCCGCCTCACCTCCGCACGCCAACGAGATCCCATGCTCAACAAGTTCCTCCTCTATCTCAACATCCTCGGGCTCACCTGGTTCGTGCCGCCGATCAAGATCATCTGCGGCCAGGATGTCGCCTATGAATTCCGGCGTTTCCTGCGCATGGTCGGCCTGCCGCTCCTCGCGGTGCTGATCTTCCTCTTCTCGTGGCACGCCATCTCGGGCGTGGTGGTGATCAAGGGCGCCAAGCTCCCAGGGCCGGTCGAGGTGAGCGCTGCGATCGGCAAGATGTACGGGGAGTACCAGACCACCCAGAGGAACTATGTCGAATACCAGGCGCAGTTCGCCGAGGCGCTCAAGGCCAATCCCGAGATCACCGCGGCCGACCTGCAACAGATGATGCCCTACACCGCGGCCCCGACCTACCTCGACCAGATGTGGGTATCGCTGAAGACGGTGTTCACCGGCTTCGTCATCGCGTCGCTGATCGCCATTCCACTCGGCATCCTCTGCGGAATGAGTTCAGCCGCCTTCGAGATGATCAATCCTTTCATCCAGGTCTTCCGGCCGGTGTCGCCGCTCGCCTGGCTGCCGATCGTGGCGATCATCGTCGGTGCCACTACCGCCGATGTCGCCGCCAACAGCTTCTGGGCCAAGAGCTACCTGATCGCCGCCATCGTCGTCACCTTGTGCAGCCTGTGGGCGACGCTGATCAACACCGCCAATGGTGTGGCGCAGGTCGACAAGGATTACCTCAACGTCGCCAAGGTGCTCAACCTCGGCTGGTTCGGCACCATCTTCAAAGTGGTGCTGCCCGCCGCCCTGCCGCAGATCTTCAACGGCATGCGCCTGTCGATCGGAGTGGGCTGGATGGTGCTGATCGCCGCCGAGATGCTGTCGCAGAATCCCGGCCTCGGAAAATTCATCTGGGACATGTACCAGTCTTCCAGCGACGACACCCTGGCCTTCATCATGGTCGCAGTGCTGACCATCGGCCTCATCGGGTTCGTCCTCGACCGCATCATGATCGCCTTGCAACGCCTGGTCTCGCCTGGGGCGATGATGGTCGTGCGCTAGGGCGATTCTTCAGATCACATCCCTTTCTCCGCCCAGGAACCCGTTCAGGAACACCATGAAATTCCTCGAGATCCTCAATGTCGCCAAGCACTTCAACCACCCGACCAAGGGCAAGATCGAAGTCCTCACCAACATCAACCTGACGGTGAAGAAGGGCGAGTTCATCACCATCATCGGCCATTCGGGGTGCGGCAAATCGACCCTGCTCAACATGGTCGCCGGCCTGGATGTGCCGAGCTCCGGGTCGGTGTGTTTCAAGGAGCAGGAGATCATGAAGCCGAGTCCGGAGCGCGCGGTGGTGTTCCAGAACCACAGCCTGCTGCCCTGGCGTACGGTGATGGGCAACGTGATGCTGGCGGTCAACGCGGTGTTCAAGGCCAAGACCAAGAAGGAGCGCATCGCACGCGCTGAACACTGGCTGACGGTGGTCGGGCTGAAGGATCACATGCACAAGTACCCGCATGAGATCAGCGGTGGTCAACGCCAGCGCACCGGCCTCGCCCGCGCCCTGGCGATGGGCCCGGAGCTGATGTTGTTCGACGAGCCTTTCGGCGCGCTCGACGAGTTGACGCGCAGCCAGTTGCAGGATGAATCCCTGCGCCTGCATTTCGAGGAGCACCTCTCGGTATTCATGGTCACCCACAGCGTCGACGAAGCGATCTACATGTCGGACAAGGTGGTGATGATGAACAACGGACCCAATGCCACCATCGGCAAGGTCCTGGAAATCGATTTTCCACGTCCGCGCGAGCGCTTGAAGATCTTCGAAAGCACGCAGTTCGCCCACTACCGCAACGAATGCATCCGCTTCCTGTTCTCCCGCCGTCATGGCGCCACCGCCGAACCGGTGGTGGAAACCGTCAGCACCGCCCTCGCCGCCGCGCCCGTCAGCGTTGCAGCGACCGTCACGATCGCCTAGCCAGCATCGCCTTTTTTCGTCATGCCACTCCTGTGGCGTGACCCCTGGCCCAGCGGCAGCTGCCTGCTGGAACAGGATCATTCCACCCCCTGAGGATCATCCATGTCCCCCTGCCATCCCCTCTCCGCCCTGGTTCCGCTGCTCGCCCTGTTCGCCCTGCCCACCATGGGCGAGGCGGCGACCATCGCCGATGAACTCTCCGATCTGCGCGAGGCGTTGGCCTTCGGCAAGGCTTCGGGCACATTGCGTTACCGCTACGAACACGTGGATCAGAGCAGCGTCGCCAAGGACGCCAACGCCTCGACGCTGCGCGGGGTCCTGGGCTACGAAACCAAGAACTACCACGGCATCACCGCCTTCGCCCAGTTCGAAGGGGTCTGGGGCGTGGGACAGGACCTCTACCGCAATGCCACCAACGGCCAACCCGCTGCGACCTATCCGCTGGTCGCCGACCAGCCGTCGGTGGAGTTGCAGCAAGCCTGGGCTGGGTACACCTGCCCGGTGGATCCGTGGAAGACCACGCTGCGGTACGGCCGGCAGGAGATCCTGCTCAGCAACCAGCGCATCATCGGTGCGGTCGCCTGGCGTCAGGACCACCAGTCTTTCGACGGTGCCGGCATCAGCACCATGCCATACCACGCTGGCGCAACAAATCTCTCGGTCGGCTACCACTACCTGACGCGGGTGAACCGCATCTTTCCCGACGGAACCGGGGTCAATCCCTTCCAGGGCAACCTGGACATGGACACCAGCGTGGCGCAGGCCACCTACAAGCTCGACGGCATCGGCCAGGTGGTCGGCTACGGCGTGTTCCTGGACTACGACAGCGATGTGGCGGCGGTGACCACGCTTTCCAGCAGCACCATCGGCGCACGCGCCAGCGGAGCCATCAAGACGGGCGACAGCCTCAGCGTGCTCTACGGCGCGGAATACGCCTACCAGAGCGACTTCGGCAGCAACACCAACACCTACGATGCTGGTTATTACCAACTGGAACTGGGCGCGACCTGGAGCGACTTCACGGTGAAATACGGTTACAATGTCCTCGAAGGCGCGAGCGCCACCGACAAGTTCACCACTCCCCTAGCCACCGGCCACGCTTTCAACGGCTGGGCCGACGTGTTCCTCAATACGCCGAACGCCGGTCTCAAAGGCCATGCCCTCTCGCTCATCTGGATGCCGAGCATGATCAAGGGCCTGACCCTCACCGGGGTGGGGTATGTCTTCGACAGCCAGAGCCTGTCCGAACACTATGGCAACGAACTCGACCTGATGGCCGAGTATAAGATCAGCCAGTTCCCAGGATTGATGGTGGGGGTGAAGTTCGCGCGCTTCGTCGGCGACGATGTGACCGCCATGACGGGAGCGAGCGTCGCTGGAGCCACGGCCGAGGACCTGACCAAGACCATGGTTTTCACGCAGTACGTGTTCTAGGCGGTGGTCCCTAGAGTTGGTTTCATAACCCATCCCGTAGCGAGCCCGAGCCATCGTCGAGCGAGGCAAGGAAGACGGGCCGTTTGGAGCGGAGGCATGGCCGTAGGTCATGTTGAGCACCAAATGGTTCGTCTGACGCCGCCGCAGCCGACAAGGGCCGGGCGCAGTAGGGATGGGTTATGAAACCAGCTCTTACCGTCATCCCGCCGGGCCACGCCCGTCTCCGGGCACGATTCCGGTGCCGGTGCCCACACCGCTGGCATCAGAAGACCCGTCACGCCATCCGGCGTGACGGGCTTTTTTGCGGGCCTGAGCG
>JANPIY010000370.1:0-3759 GCA_031425255.1 Planctomycetota bacterium | reverse complement strand
GGTCGCCTCGCACGTCCGGGTGAGCTTGGCGGGTGGTTGGAGGTCGTGGTCGCGGGGGTCGGGCATCGAGGGTTCAACGGATTGCCCCTGGCCGGCTGGCAGCCGGCGGTCCCAGGGGGATTGCCCCTGGCCGGCTGGCAGCCGGCGGTCCCGGGAAGAACGCCATGACCCGCGACGCCATCACCGGCACCGTCATCGCACTCGGCGCACTCGGCGCCGTCGTCGGCGTGGTCCTGTGCGGACTCGCACTGCTCGGTCATGCTCCGACGACGGTGCTCGCCACCTGGTTCCAGGGCGCCGCCGGCAGTGGCGTGCGCCTGGCCATGAGCCTGCAGGAGGCCGGTCCGCTCCTGCTCACCGGCTTGGCGGCGGCGGTCGCGTTCCGCGCGGGGATCTGGAACATCGGCGCCGAGGGCCAGTTCCTGCTCGGTGCGGTGGGCATGGTCGCCTGCGCCACCGTGCTGCTGCCGCCGGGCCCAGGTTGGCTGGTGCTGCCGCCGATCCTGCTGCTGTGCGCCGCGCTCGGCGCCGGCTGGGCGCTGATCGCCACCGCGCTCGAACGCGGGCGTGGCGTGCCGGTGGTGTTGTCGACCATCCTGCTCAACTTCATCGCCGTGGCGGTGGTCGGCATGCTGGTGCAGGGTCCGCTGCATGACCCCGCTACCACCGCACCGCAGAGCGCACTGATCGCCGACCACCTGCGGCTGCCGGTCCTGGTCGCCGGCAGCCGCCTGCACCTGGGCGTGGTGCTGGCGCTGGTGCTGGCCTTCGCCCTGTGGCTGGTGGTGCGCCGCACCACCATCGGCTTCGAAGTCGAGGTGGTCGGTCTGAATCCCGCAGCGGCGCGTACCGCCGGCATGCCGGTGGCACGCCGCCAGGTGCTGGTGATGGCGGTCAGCGGCGGCCTGGCGGGATTCGCCGGGGCGGTGCAGGTGGCGGGGGTCACCGGCATGCTCAGCGGTGCGCCGGTCAGCTATGGCTACGCCGGCATCGCAGTCGCCCTGCTCGGGCGCCTGCATCCGCTCGGCATCGTCGCCGCGGCGGTGTTCATGGGCATGCTCGGCACGGGCGCGCGTCACCTCGAACGGCGTCTGGCCATTCCCCATGACCTCGGCGACGTGGTGCAGGGCCTGCTGGTGCTGACCGTGGTGGTGGTGGGTGGCGTGCTCGCTCGCCGGGCGCTGCGCCCGCGCGCGGAGGCGGCATGAACGAATGGCTGTTGGTGCTGATCGCCGCGCAGATGGTGACCGCGGCCGTGCCGCTGGTGCTGGCCGGTATCGGCGAATGCCTGGCCCAACGCGCCGGCGTGCTCAACGTCGGCATCGAGGGGCTGCTGCTGAGCGGCTGCATCGCCGCCTACCTGGGCGCGGCGCTCAGCGGCAGTCCATGGGTGGGATTGCTGGCGGCGATGGTGGCCAGCGGCCTGCTCGCCGCCTTGTTCGCCTGGGCGACGGTGGTGATGCGCGCCGACCAGATCGTCGTCGGCATGGCGATCAATCTGCTCGCGGTCGGCGCCAGCGGCAGCGCGTGGGTGCTGGCGCAGGGCACTGGTTACGCGGAACTGCCAGCGGACGCCGGGTTCGCGCGCGGGATGGTGCCGTTCCTCGATGACGCGACCCAGCAGTGGTTGCGCGAGCTGCCCCTGCTGGGTCCCGTGCTGATCGATCAATACGGCCTGCTGCTGGCGACGCTGGTCATCGCGGTCTCGGCCTGGTGGTGGCTGCGCGCGACGCGTGGCGGCCTGATCATCCAGGCCCTCGGCGAGGCGCCCGATGCCTGCGCCGCCGCCGGGATCGGCGTGCGGCGTTGGCGCGTGGGACTGGTGATCCTCGCCGGCGTCCTGGCCGGCACCGCTGGCGCCTACCTCAGCATCATGCGGACCCAGGGCTTCAATCCGTTGATGACCGGCGGCATGGGTTTCGTCGTGCTGGCCCTGGTGATCTTCGGCCGCTGGAAGATCGCAGGAGTGATCGCGGCGTGCCTGGGTTTCGGTCTGATCGATGCCATCCAAAGCCATCTGCAGGGCGGCGGCCTGAATCGGGCGGTGCCCTATCAGGTCTTCCAGGCTCTGCCCTTCATCGTCGCCCTGGTTGCGCTGGCCGCGCTCAAGCGCGGGACGATGGGGCCGCGGATGTTGGGAGTCGCTTGGCCGAAGGAGTCCTGAGGCCGCTGGCCGCAGAGTCTCCGGGCGCCCCTGGGGCGGTTCAGGCAAGTCGGCACCTGAAGCGGGGAATGGACAACCAACCGCAGAGTCGCAGAGGCACGAGGAGGGCTGCAGAGTGAATCCTTCCGAGACCGCCTCTGCGGCCCTCTTCCCACCTCTGCGGCTCTGCGGTTACCGTGTCGAACCGAGCCGGTGAACGATCGGAGTACCTCTCGTGGATGAGTTACCTGGAAGACCCTCGGCAGCGCTTCAGGCCGTCGCCGCCTCGGTGGTCATGGCCGTGCGGCCTTCGCGCTTGCGGATGCCGAGCACCACCACGTGCATCCACAGGAAGCTGACGGCGACCAGGGCGAACAACACCACGAAGGGGGTCTGGGTCCAACCGGTCCAGACATTGAGGTAACCGAACATCAGCGGCAGGAAGAATCCGCCGAGCGCACCGAGCAGGCCGACCAGGCCGCCGACCGCGGCGACATCCTTGGGAAAGTAATCGGGGATGTAGCGGAACACCGCGGCTTTCCCCACGCCCATGCCGATGCCGATGAGGAACACCAGGGCGGTGAAGCCCCACACATCGATGGTGAAGCCGAGGCTGCCAGCCGGCAGCGCCAGCAGGCCGGCGGCGAAACTCATGAGCGCGAAGACAGCGTACATCACCACCCGTGGACCATACTTGTCCGACATCCAGCCGCCGAGCGGGCGCAGCAGGCTGGCGGGGAAGATGAACAGTGCGGCGAGCATGGCGGCCATGCCCAGGTCGAGATGGTAGACCGCCATGTAATATTTCGGCAGGGCCAGCGACAACGCGACGTAGGCGCCGAACACCACCACGTAGTAGAGGCTGAAGCGCCAGACCCGCATCTGGTTGAGCGGACGCAGCATGTCGATCACCGGGCGGCCCTTGCCCGGCTTGCGGTCGACGGCTGGCGACAGGAACCACAGCGCCGCCGCCATCAGCACCAGCGCCACGGCGTAGAGCACCGGTACGAAGCGCCAGCCGCCTGGGATCCAGCCGCCGGCGACGCCCGCCGCCGGCATCAGGGCGATCAGCAGGGGGCCGATCATCTTGGTCACCGAGGCGCCGACATTGCCGGCACCGAAGGTGCCCAGCGCCACGCCTTGGCGGTGCCTGGGGAACCACGCTGAATTCCAGGAGATGCCGACGTTGAAGGAGTTGCCGGCCAGGCCGAGCAGGGCCGCCAGGATCATCAGTTCGGTGTACGACGTGGCATGGCTCACCAGGTAGGTCGGGATCGCGGTGAACAGCAGGAGGCCGGTGAACACCACCTTGCCGCCGATGCGGTCGGTGAGGATGCCGAAGGCCAGGCGCCACAAGGAACCGCTGAGGATGGCGATCGCCCCCAGCCAGAAGAACTGCACGTCGGTGAGGGCGAGCTCCTTCTGGATCGGGATGCCGATCACCGCGAACATCAGCCACACCGCGAAGAGCAGGGTGAAGGCGGTGGTCGACAGGCTGAGCACGCGCAGGGCGGCGGCGCTGTCGGTGGCGGGATCGGGTGTGGCAGGGAGATCGGACATACGGACTCCAGGGCGGGCGGTGCTCACGCGAACGGGCGCAGCATAGGCCGCCTTGA
>JANPIY010000369.1:0-2065 GCA_031425255.1 Planctomycetota bacterium | reverse complement strand
GCGAGCTCAGCAAGGCGCCGCGGCTGAAACCCGTGAGAGACCAAGTCTGACGCCAAGGCACCAGCACAGCTACCGGGATCCCCCGGCCAGTCGGTAAACGGCCTTCGACCAGCCCACGCAGATCGTTTGGCCGCACTGTGGCTGGTTGTGGACCTCCAGGACCTCCGACCACGGTGACCCCGGAGGCAGGGCCGTTATTGGCGGCCGACCCCGGGTTGGCACCGGCAACGGCCACGCCACCGCTACCGTTGCCCACCACCGTGACACTGGAACCGGCACCGACAGATGCCTGCGCAATGGAGGCCACTACGGCGAGGCGCAAAACACCAGTGACGGCGGGTACTTCGCAAAAGAAGAGCGTACGTAATCCTTGGATCTGCGCCGCCGTCAGAGCGATGGCGACCATTGACCCGGCTGCACACGGCACGCGAGGGTTTGCCAGGAAGGCCGCCAGATCAGCGATGGGAAACAGGCCCGGGGCGGGCGCGACGATGGCGGGGACGATGCGGACCCGCTGGCGCAAGCCGCCGGCTACATCCATCAACGGCAGTTCAACCGCTACGCCTGCAAGCAGCCTGCGAACGGTTTCCGCCCCAAGGATGACCTTCCGGTCCTCGCCCTCGATTTTGACGCGGCCTCCCGCCACGAGTTCGCCGACCTCCTCCATCGTGAGCACCACCTCAATGACCGTCGGGAACGGTTCACTGGTCTTTTCTGACACATCCGCGAGCAGGGCCTGCAAGGAACGTCCACCGAGTTGGGAATCCCCTGCCGTCGCCGCGAGCGCAGCGGCGCCGTTGGCGGTCGCTGGCTGTCGCAGGAGATCTGAGAGTTTGAGATTGCCGATCGGGTCGACCACGATGGGTACTGGCACCGGATGAGGCCCGCTGCCGGGATCGAAAAGTTCGATGAACTGTCCAAAATCGAATTGCCGGGTGACACCGACCACCGGTAGTTCATCGCTGCAGCGGGAGAGAGAATTTGGTGTCGACATCGCCAACTTTCTGGAACAGGCGTAGTGGATGGGTCGCACGTGTACTCGTGGCTGAGCACAGGTGATGCCCTGATCCGAGTGACGCGCTCTGATGTTATGAAGGTCGTCGAGTGATAGGCGTGGGAATGGATTCCCGCAAGGCGAATCGGTGTCCCGACGAAGGACATCAGGGCCACAGCGGCATGAGCTACCGGTAATGACGGGGTGGCGATCGAGTGGCTCCACGCCTTGAGCGGTCGGGGGATGATGTGGGTGCGGGGGCCGCGAGCGCAGGGCACGGCGGTCAGGCGGAGGACGCGTGGAGCTGGAGCGCCGGTCCAGTCCAGCAGCACCATCCCGGCGGTATTGCCCTCCTCAGTGCCGGCCTAGACTCCGGCCCGACTGACCCCGTAGCTCAGCTGGATAGAGCGCTGGTTTCCTAAACCGGAGGTCGTGTGTTCGAATCACGCCGGGGTCGCCATCATTTCCGCTCCATGTTCGTGCCCCTGCTGTCGCGTCCGCTCCCGGCTGGGGATGCCGGCGGGCTGCCCTCGGCCTAGCAACGTCGCCCGGGCGGATGCCACCCGATGACGCCGGCCTCCGACGCTCGGTTGTCCCCCCCTGGTCGCGCCATGCTGGTGATGTTCGCCGCGGCCCTGATGGCCTCCGGCGCCGCCGCGACGCTCAACCAGGTGATTTGGCAACGCGCGCTCGCCCGTCATCTGGGCGGCGTCGAGAGCCACAGTGCCATGCTGGTGGTCTTGGTGTTCATGTTTGGCATGGGCGTGGGTTCGCTGCTCACCGCCGCGCTCAGCCGGCGCACGCGGCATCCGCTGTACTGGCTGGTTGGGTTGGAGGTCGTCCTGGTCGGCTGCGGTCTGATGGTCCGCTGGTTGGCGGGTGCGGATGTGACGGAGACGATCACCAGCGTGCAAGGCGGCATGGCCTCCTTCGGGATCCCCTATCGCTTGGTCTACGCCGTATCGGCGACCACGGTGTTCCTGCCCTCCTGCCTGCTGATGGGAGCGACGCTCCCGTTCGCCGCCGAAGCGGCGGAACGGAGCTTCGCCATCCGGTCACCCCATGCGGTGC
>JANPIY010000368.1:0-2162 GCA_031425255.1 Planctomycetota bacterium | reverse complement strand
CCCACCGGCACCAGCAAGCCGGGAGCCGGCTGGACCAGGGCCCATTCGCGGGTCACCGCCCCCACGTTGCGAGCATGATCGCCCTGCAGCGTGCGCACGCCGGCAAAGGACGCGCGTACCGACGCCGCGCTCCAGCCCAGCCCTGGGCAGCGCTGACGGACGGCGGTCAGCAGGTAGTCGACATCGGCGTCCTCGACCCGTACCGCATCCGCCTCGCCGTGATGGTCGGTATCGGTGGTGCCGACCAGCGTCGCGCCATACCACGGGATGAGGAAGAACACCCGACGGTCGCTCGGCGCGGTCAACAACATCGCCTGATCCGCTGGCAGGGGCAAGGGCGGCAGGACCAGGTGCACCCCCTTGCTCAGGCGGACCTGCCCGGGATCGCAGCCTGGGAGCAGGCGGGCCCACGGCCCCAGGGCGGCGACCGTGCAGCGGGCGCGGACCTCGACCGTCCCACCGCCGAGGCGGTCATGCACCAGCGCCCCGTGCACCGCGCCCCCTGAACGCAGCAGTTCGCGGGCCTCCGCATGGTTGACCGCCACCGCTCCCGCCTGCATGGCGCCATCGACCAGTTCGAGGGTCAAGCGGGCGTCATCGGTGCCGGCATCGCCATAGGTGAACCCACCGCGCAGGCCGCCATCCGCGAGCCAGGGCGCGAGGTCCTGGAGCTCGCTGCGCGAATGTGAGCGATGGCCGGCGAGCCCGGGGTGGCTGCCAGCCAGATGATCGTACAGGGACAGTCCAGCGAGCAGACCGGCGCGCGGCACGCGGCTATCGGCGAAGACCGGCAGGAGGAAACGCAGCGGCCACACTCGATGTGGGCCGAGGCGCAGCAGGCGCGCGCGCTCGCGCAAGGCCTTGGCCACCAGCCCCAGGTGCCCGTGCTCCAAATAGCGCAGACCGCCATGGATCAGCTTGGACGAGGCCGACGAGGTGCCGCTGGCCCAGTCGTCGCGCTCCACCAGTGCCACCGCCATACCGCGCAGAGCGGCGTCGTAAGCGATCCAGGCACCATAGATGCCCCCCCCGATGACCAGGAGGTCGACGACGCCGGCGCCGAGACGTGCGGGATCGCGCCGCATCTCAGGAGCGCAGGTATCCGACCAGCCAACCCGGCCGATCGCTGAGGATGCCGTCGACGCCGAGGTGCACCAAGCGGTCCGCCGCCGCCGCGTCGTTCGCGCTCCAGCTGAAGACCTGCATACCGCGGGCGTGGCAGGCCCGCACCACCGCGGCGGTGACGATGCGGCGGTCGAAACAGGCGGCATGCAGGCCGGCCTGGTCGTCCAGCCAACGTCCGATATCCGTCGGCAGGCGTTCGCAGTTGCGCACGCGCAACAGTCGTGGCGCCATGCGCGCGACCGCGGCGAGCACTCCACCGTCGAAGCAGAGGATGCGCACGCGGGTGGCGGCTTGGTGTCGGGCGATGGCGTCCACCACCGCGCGGGCCAGACGGCGATGGTAGGCGGTACGACCGGGTCCACCGGTGGCCTTCAGTTCGATGTACAGCGTGGTGCGGCGGCACTGGACCAGCACCTCAGCCAGGGTCGGGACCCGTTGACCAGCGAAGCGCGGATGTTTCCAGGCGCCGACCTCGACCTCACGCATTTCGTCCATGCTGAGCCTCCGCACGCTGCGGGTGCTGCCGCCGAACCGCGCCAGCGTGGCATCATGGGTGATGAACGGCACGCCATCCCGGCTGAGACGCACATCGAGCTCGATGCCATCGACGCCGGCGTCCAACGCGGCGGCGAAGGCGACGACGGTGTTCTCGGGATACCCGGCGGAATCACCGCGATGGGCGATGACGAGTGGGCAGCCGGCGCGTGGAGTCATGGACACCTGGGAGCGCCCGCTGGAGTCAGCGCTCTCAGGTGCGGCGAAAACGCGGTCCTCACCTGTTGGGTGAGCGGCACCTTGGCGCTGGTCGTGGTATCGATGAACACGTGCACCGTCTTCCCGGCGCCGACCTGCGCACCGTGCTGGTTGCGGAAACGATAGCCCATGATGAGCGAGGTGGTGCCGATCTTCTCGGCGAACACCTCCACCGCCAGCCGGTCGGCGACGTGGACCGGTACGAGGTAGTCGCACTCGGCATGGACGATGACGAACATCGCCGGCACATCGTGACGGCTGGGCGGCAGAGGAAGGCCGACATG
>JANPIY010000367.1:0-6960 GCA_031425255.1 Planctomycetota bacterium | reverse complement strand
CTCCGCGCCTCCGCGCCTCCGCGCCTCCGCGCCTCCGCGCCTCCGCGCCTCCGCGCCTCCGCGCCTCCGCGTGAGTTGCCTTTTCTCCGGGGGTGGAAGGGGAGAGC
This sequence comes from Planctomycetota bacterium, assembly GCA_031425255.1. GTDB lineage: Bacteria > Planctomycetota > UBA11346 > UBA11346 > UBA11346 > BOG-1363. The sequence goes on along the minus strand of JANPIY010000367.1, from coordinate 6,853 downwards.
GGAGAGATGAGAAGGCTCACGCGGAGGCGCGGAGGACGCGGAGGGAAGAAGAAAAGACTCGTCGGGGTGTGGCAGCTTCCCGCCTTCTGCTCAGCGTTACGGAAAACCCGTTGCGCCCGATCCACCATGGAACCGTTACCGCACCCTTTGCCGCATGGATCAGGCGCTACGGCACACATCCCAGTATCCAAGGCTGGCCTGGGCCGTCACGTGGCGTGAAACGTGGCATTCCACCGGGAGTAGTCTCATCACCTGGAGTGTCCTCCCATGTTCAGCCGCCCATCCCGCCTCCTGACGCCCGTGCTGGCGATGGCCCTCGCCATCACCGCCCCGGCGGTCGAACTCATCATCGCTCCCGATCGCGCCACCGGGGTCTATGAGCCCGGACAGACGGTGACCTGGACCATCACGGCCAAGGATGCGGCGCCCGCCGATCTGAAATATTCGGTGAAGTCCGGAGGCATGGTCGAGATCGCCAAGGGTGTCCTCGCCTTCGTCGACGGCAAAGCCACCGTCAGCGCCAGCTTGAACGAACCCGGCACGCTGCTGCTGGGTGTGCCGCACGACCAGAAGAACAGCTACGGCGGCGCCGCCTACGCCTGGGAGAAGATCCCGGTGTCCGCGCCCGAGCCGGCCGACTTCGACGAGTTCTGGCAGGCCAAGCTCAAGGAGCTCGCCGCGGTGCCGGTTGCTGCCGTGCTGGAGCCGGCCGAGTCCGGAGTGGCCGGCGTGACGCTGCAGAAGATCACCATGGGCAACATCCGCGGCAGCAAGATCCGCGGCTACCTCGCCCGTCCCAGCGGCGACAAGCCGTGTCCGGCGATGCTGGTGGTGCAGTACGCCGGCGTCTATGCCCTCAACAAATCATGGTCGGTCGATTAGGCCAAGAACGGCTGGATGGTGCTCAACATCATCGCGCACGATCTGCCGGTCGATGAAGCCCCCGAGTTCTACAAGAAGCAGAGCGAGGGTCCGCTGAAGGACTACGTGCGCATCGGCTCGGACGATCGCGACACCGCCTATTTCCTGCGCATGTACCTGTCGTGTTACCGTGGCGCCGACTACCTGGCCACCCGCCCCGACTGGAACAAGCAGAGCCTGCTGGTGCAGGGTGGCTCGCAGGGCGGTCTCCAGGCCATCGTCACCGCCGGCCTCCATCCGGCGATCACCTGCGCCACCGCCAACGTGCCCGCCGGCTGCGATCACACCGGCGCGGATCTCAAGCGCTCTCCAGGTTGGCCCGGCCTGATCAACAAGTGGACCGGCAAGGACGAGGCCAAGCTGCGCACTGCCAGCCTGTACTACGACGTGGTGAACTTCGCCCGCCGAGTGAAATGCCCGGTGCTGGTCGGCATGGGACTCATCGACACCACCTGCCCCCCGGCCGGCGTGTTCGCAATGTACAACCAGATCACTGCACCGAAGCGCATCGCCATCATGCCGACCGCCGATCACATGGGACCGCACAACGTCTACTACGGCCTGATCTGGTCGTGGTGGAACGCGGCGAAAGACGGCAAGGCGCCGCCGTTGAAGTGAGCCTGTCATTCCAGGCATCGCTATACCTGGAATGCCGAGTGGATGCGGGCGACCTCAGCGTTTGCGGGTCTCCTGCTGCAGGCGTGCGGCGAGGTAGCGCTTGCTCTCGTCCTTCAGGAAGGCTCCGAATGCGAGGGTCTGCGTCCCGGTGACGATGCGGATGCAGGGGACCGCGACCTCATCCACCTTCGCGCCGCAATCGGCCAGACTGATCACGCTCGATCGATCGAGGGTGAAGCGGCGGGTCCAGCCGAATGGGCCGATGCCGGTGAAGACCGTGCCATCGCCGGCGCGCAGGCGGATCTCCCAACGTCCCAGCAGCACGTAGGCGATGAAACCCAGCAGGATGCAGGTCCCCGCGAGGAACGGCAGACCGAAGAGGGCTTCGCCGACATGCAAAGCCTTGCCCTGGAGCAGCGGCCAGAGGTAGATCATCCCGACGGACAGGCCAGACCACAAAGCGGTGAACGGGATGAGGAAGAACAGCATCGGATGCCAGCGCCGGTAGATCAGCACCAGGTCGGACTGGGCATCATGCACCTCACGCAGGTTCCTGGGCATCTGCGTGAGATCGACCTGCCGCAGTTCACCGGTGGCCTGGAGCTCGGAGAAGGGCGACGTCCTGCCGCACGCCCGGCACAATGCCACATCCTTGGCGACATTGATGTCGTCCAGGGGGATGACGGCGGAACAGGCGAGGCAGCGTGGGGCGACGGCGTTCATGCGCCTCAAGCTGCAGGTTGGATCGGGCCGCGACAAGGGGTGATTGGAGCGTGGTCACATCACCTCGCCGACAGCAGCGTCGAGGGGGATCGCTTCGCCGGTGACGAGCGCATGGTTGCCGCTGATCAGGTCCTCCGGCAAGGATTCGTCAGCCGCCCGCTTGTGAGAGCCACCACAGCCCCGCCTGCACCTTGTGATCGATCAGTTGTCCCGCCCGAGCCCGCGCTGCGAGCCAAGCCGTGATCTGACGGCGTGGCACGGCGTGGACGGTGATGCCCTCTCCCGGAACACCGCCGCCGGCGCTGGTGCGGGTGAGGTGCTGGGCATGAATGAGGGTGACGATTTCGTTGGTGAGACCGGCCGAGGCGGGGCCGCGGTTGAGGATGTGCAGGTCCTTCGCGGTCCAACCCGTCTCCTCATCCAACTCGCGGTTGGCGGCGACCAGCAGATCCTCGCTGGCATCCTCGTCGCCGACCAGACCGGCCGGCAATTCGATGACGGAGGCGCCGACCGGCACGCGGTGCTGCTCAACCAACAGGACCTCATCTGCCGGCGTCACGGCGATGATCGCCACCACCGCGCTGGCGTCACGGCGGCGGGCGAATTCCCAGCGGCCGTCCTTCACCAGTTCCAGGTGCTTGCCGGCGAAGAGCAGATCGGTCATGGCGTGGCTCCGGCGACGAGGTCGGTGGTGAGACAACGGGGATGCCAGCGGGAGATCCTCCGCTGTGAGAGGGATGTGTATCCGGGTTGCAGGCGGGTGGCTACCGGTCACCCCGCTTCCGCTTACGGATCGTTGCTGCGATCTGCACCCAGGGCATCCCCTGTCCACGGCGGCGGTGGATCACGATGGCGGATGATGAACCCGATCCCATCACGCCGGGGTCGCTACTGGCGCGGATCGGCGCCGCGCGATGCTGTCGACGTCCATTGCCGGTCATCAACTGAAACCAGGAGGCGTCATGGCGGTACGTGTCATCTATCATGTGGTTCCCCACGTCGCGGGTTGGGCGGTGCGCAAGGGCCGTGCGCGGCGCGTCAGCAGCACCCACACCACCAAGGCCAAGGCCCTGCGCGCGGGCGCAGTGCTCGCCCGCCAGCATCCCACGGCGCAGGTGGTCGAGCATGACGCCGCTGGCGTCATCGTCGCTGATCGGCGATTCGAACGCCGCGATCATCAGGCGGTGGTGGTGGCGAAACGCACCGTGGCCAAGGCGCGTCAGACCAGATTGAAGAAGAAGCAGCGCGCTGCCCGGCAGCGCCTGGTGCGGCGCAAGGCCGCGCGGTTGGGGTTGGCCCGTCAGCGTCGGCGTACCGTGGCGCGCAGCACGGCCGCCAAGAAGGCCGCCCGAAGCCGGCGTTGAGGCGGGTCGGCGAGCCGGCGCGGTACTGGTGCACGGGTGCCGATGCTTGAGACCGGTGCAGGACCAGCCCACGGTCAACGCCCCGCACCGTGCTTGGTAAGGGATGCCTATGCGCACGTTGTTCCTCCTCGCCTTGTCCGCCCCGGTCGTCATGGCCGCCGACTTGCCGGCCATTCCCGCGGCCGCGATCGCCGCCAAGCAGGAGCTCCTGCTCAGCGACGACTTCGAACGCAGCGATCTGGGCAAGGCCTGGAAATCGGTGGTGCCGACTTTCACGGTGGAAGGCGGCGTCTTGAAGGGGGTCCAGACCCGCGTCAATGCGCCTGCCACCGAGGGCAAACCGGCGGTGGTCGGTCATGCGGCGGTGGTGGGCACCGATACGCCGACGAAGGATTCGATCGTCGAGTGCCGCTTCCGTTTCGTCAGCGCCACCGCGTTGTCGGTCGAATTCGATGACCGGGCCTACACCGGCTCGCACTACGGCCACATCTGCCGGGTGGTCATCACGCCGACCTCGGTGACGCTACGTGATGAACGCGATGGCTCGATGCGCAACGACATCCGTGCGATGGGCAACGACCCGACGAAGAAGGAGGAACGCAAGCAGCTCCTAGCCGGGCGCAGTGCGACCTTTCCCGTCCAGCTCGATTCCGCGGCTTGGCACACGCTGGTCCTGGAGACCGTCGACGAGCGCATGCGCGCCATCATCGATGGCAAACCCGTCGCCTTCCTGCGCTCCTCCGGCATCGCCCACGCGACCAAATCCAAGATCGAACTGGGCTGTGCCGGCAAGGATGGAGCATTCGATGACATCAGGATCTGGAATGCGACCGCGGTGAAGTGACCGCCATGGACGATACCTCCATGGGTGGTGCTGATGCGGTCACCTCGTGATGCTGAAGTTGGAAATTGCCAAGCCGTATCTTCTGACCTACGCCATGCCTGCCGTCCGGATCGTCGTCGCCACGTTCTGCCGCCCCCACTGCTTCCGAGGAACCCCATGTCACCGATCACCCGCCGTTCCGCCTCCCTCCTCATCGCCCTGACCGTGGCGATGTCGTCGTTCACCTACGCGGAGGAGGCGACTCCGGTCAAGGTCGATGACTATAAAGGCACGATCAAACTCGCCTGTGTCGGCGACAGCATCACCCAGGGCGTCGGTGCAGCCAAAGGCCAATCATGGCCAGACCAGATCCAGAAGATGCTGGGCGAGAAGTGGGAGGTGAAGAACTTCGGGGTCAGCGGTTCGACCCTGCTCAACAGTGGCGACAAGCCTTACCAGAAGGAGGGCGCTTTCAAAAAAGCCATCGAGTTCGCGCCCGATGTGGTGGTCATCATCCTCGGCACCAATGACACCAAGCCGAAGAACTGGGCGCATCAGCAGGACTTCACCGCCGACTATCAGGATCTCATCGGCAAGTTCGCGGCCCTGGCTTCCAAGCCGCGCATCTTCATCTGCTACCCGCCCTACATCGTCGGGAACGGCAACTTCGGCATCAGCGAGGCGAACACCAAGGCGGAGTTTCCGCTGATCGATGCCGCGGCCAAGGCCACCAAGGTCAGCATCATCGATGTGCACGCCTCGCTCGCAGGCAAGGACGCGCTGATTCCCGACAAGGTCCATCCCAATACCGAAGGCGCGACCGCGATCGCCAGCGCGGTGTTCCAGGGTCTCACCGGCAAGGCACCAGCGAAGTGAAGCGACATCGTCGCGTTCAGTCTTCGGCGTGTTCAGGCTGGGCCTGAGGCTCGGGCTGAGGCTCAGGCTCGGCCGGCTCGGCGTCCTGCGCTTTGACCACGACGCGATCAGTGAGCTTCTTGACGAAAATGCGGTCACGGCCGTCCTCGATCGACAGCACGAGGAAGATGGTGTCCCCTCCGATGGTCGTGATGGTCACGGTGGTGTCCTCCAGCCAGGAGGTGGAATACGCCGGTTCGACCGCGGCGATGTCTGCGAAAGCGGCGTGGTCGACCGTCACCTTCCCGTCGCCCGCGTAGTCGTGCCAGGAATAGATGCCGACACTGGTCAATAGATTGCCATCACCCTTCGGCAGGAAGATGTCGGTGCTATAGAACATCTCGATGGTCTCATCCGCCGACAGAGAGGTGATCTCGCTGATGGCGCTGCGGTGCCAGGACCCCAGCTCCGTGCCGTAGCTGATCTTGGTGTCCATGCCGAAAAAGAGGTAGGCGCTCACGAACAACGCGATGCCGATGCTCACCAGGCCGACGATGGCGATCAGGAGCAGGTTGAAGAGGCGCATGGAATGGTCCTGATCGACTCGGAGGCGGCAGGCCCCGCGGGCTCAAGCCTAGGCCCGCGAGCGCAGCGACAACGGTCCAGGGACCCGGGGCGCCCATGGCGGCTGATGGCTGAGGCGAAGACCCGGCCGCCATTCGCATGTATACCCTGCGATCGACGCACCCATCGCCATGCGCACAACTTTTACCTTTGACCACGAGGGCTCCCCCCCTTAGCTGCCGGACCACACTCGAGCCCAGCGGTCACCCCATGCCCACCATGCCCACGATCATCTACACCCAGACCGACGAAGCGCCCGCCCTCGCGACCTTTTCGTTCCTGCCGATCGTCCAGGCCTTCGCCAAGCACTCCGGCATCAACGTCGAGACCCGCGACATCTCGCTGGCGGGACGCATCATCGCCGTCTTCGCCGATCAGTTGCCCGCGCATCAGCGCACCGCCGACGCCCTGGGGGAACTGGGCGCGCTGACGCTGAAGCCCGAAGCCAACATCATCAAGCTGCCCAACATCAGCGCCTCGATCCCGCAGCTCAAGGCCGCCATCGCCGAGCTCAAGGGCAAGGGCTACGCGCTGCCCGAGTATCCCGAGGCCCCGGCCAGCGACGCCGAGAAGGACGCCCGCGCGCGTTACGCCAAGGTCCTCGGCTCGGCGGTGAATCCGGTGCTGCGCGAAGGCAATTCCGATCGCCGCGCGCCCAAGGCGGTGAAGGCCTACGCCAAGGCCCATCCGCACGTCAATGCGCCCTGGGCCAAGGACTCCAAGACCCGCGTCGTCGCCATGAGCGACGGCGACTTCTTCGGCAATGAGAAGTCCTTCACCACGGGGGCCGCCATCACCGTGCGCATCGAACTGGTCAAGGCCGACGGCACCGTCCAGGTGCTCAAAGACAAGACCCCGCTCAAGGCCGGCGAGATCTTCGATGCCACCGTGCTGCGCAAGGCCGCGCTGATCACCTTCTACGAAA
>JANPIY010000366.1:0-1600 GCA_031425255.1 Planctomycetota bacterium | reverse complement strand
GTGGTGGGGGTTCGGCCTCTTCGCGCTGGGGTCTCTCTCCGCCTCGCGACGCGAGATCAGCGACCTGATCTTCATCGATGAGGCGGTCACGCTCACGCCGATGCTGCTGTTCATGGTTGCGACGTGGTGGTCGATCTACCCGCTGGAGCTGCGCATCCGCGAGGCGTTGCTCATGCGGGAGCTGAACGATGCCAGTGGCGCGCCGGTTCACCCGCCGCTCTCCCGGTGGCAGTATGTGTCCTCGAACGTCCGTCATCAGGCGATGCTGTTCCTCGCGCCGCTGTCGCTCATGACCGCGTGGCAGGAGACGATGGTGATGCAGCTGGGCCCGTGGTTGCGGGACACGATGCCCGCTTCGTCGGTGTGGCTTGCACCATTGGTTGAGTACGCAGGCATCATCGGCGTGCTGGTCACCTGCCCCGCGATCATCCGGCGCATCTGGGACACCGTTGAGATCGGCCCTGGTCCGCTCCGCGACCAGATGCGGGCGATGTGCCGCCAGTATGGCGTTCGTGTCCGCGGTCCGCTCCTCTGGCGCACCCACGGCTCGATGGTGAACGGCGCGATCCTCGGCGTTTTCTGGCCGCTGCGGTACATGCTCCTGAGCGATGCGCTCCTCGAGCGGCTCAACTCGGAGCAGGTCGAAGCAGTCATGGCCCATGAGGTCGCGCACGTGCGACGGCGGCACCTGGTGTGGCTGGCCGTGTGCGTCGTGTCCTCGGTCCTGCTGCTCGCGGCCGTGATGGCTGGAGTTATCGAAGGCTTGAACGTGACCTCGGTGAGCCCCGACGTGCTGTCGGTGATCATGGGGCTGCTCGGGATTGCGGGCGCCGGGACCGTATTTGGGGCGGTGAGCCGGCGGTTTGAGTGGCAGGCGGACGCGTTTGCGGTGCAGCATCTGACCCGGACTCGCAGCGCGGACGCGCAGAAAGGCAGTGGGGCGGTCACGGCGGCATCGGTGCAAGTCATGGCCAGCGCCCTGCAGTCCGTAGCGGACCTCAACGGCATCGACCCTGAACGGTTCACGTGGCGGCATGGGTCGGTGCGCGAGCGTCAGCGGCGATTGGCCACCCTCATCGACCGGCCGGTCAATGCCCTGCCGATCGATCGGCAGGTACGGATCATCAAGGTGGCCGCGATTGTGGGGATCGTGGTCTCTCTCATGCCGATGCTGATGGCCATGTTGAACCTGAACGGGGCGAGCCTGTGAGCCTGAACGCGAACGAGCGGCGAGTGTGCGACCTGATCGCGGCGCGACGGGCGGGCATGGTCGAGGACTTGCGCCGACTGGTGGGGATTCCGACGGGGCCGGGTTCTTCCGGGGGGCTGGACGAGACCCGGGAACTGCTGACCGCTCGCCTCCGCAAACTTGGTGCGACGACTGAACTGATCGCCGGCGAGCCCAAGGCCGCGTGGCTGTATGCGAACCAGGAGGTGGGATCGGTCCCGCCAACGGCGGTGTGCCGTCGGGCGAGCGGCGGCTGGGCGGGCGTGCTCCTCTCAGGGCACCTTGACACGGTGCATCACGCGGCTTCCGAGTTCCGCACGCTTTCGATCAGTCCGGATGGCAAGACCGCGACCGGGCCTGGGTGCGTTGACA
>JANPIY010000365.1:0-15472 GCA_031425255.1 Planctomycetota bacterium | reverse complement strand
GATGTCCGATGTCCGATGTCCGGAGATTGACACCTCACCGTGGACTCCCTCCAGCGAGCAGCGGCCGTCGGATACTCGACATCGGACATCGGACATCGGACATCGGACGTTCCCCATGAACTCCCTCCTCGATCAGGCCCTGAGCTGGTGGCGTGGCGGTGATGTCCTCATGCCGGTGATGTTCACCATCGCCGTGGTGCTCTACACCCTGCTCGCCGAGCGCAGCGTGGTGCTGTACGGCATCCGCCGGCAGCAGCGCCGCGACGAGCTGTTCGGCCTGTTGCGCGTCGGTCATGCCGGCGAACGCGACGGCCGTTGGCGGGCCTGGGCTGCGCGTTACGTCGCCCTGGCGGAAGAGCTCGATCTCACCCGCGGCTTCATGGTCATCCGCGCGCTGACCGCCAGCCTGCCGCTGCTCGGCCTGCTCGGGACCGTCACCGGCATGGTCGACACCTTCGGCCAGCTCGGCCTTGCCGGCATGGGTGCCGGGGTGGTGGCGCACGGGGCGAGCGCCGGTATCGGCTTGGCGCTGACCGCGACCCAGTACGGCATGGCCCTGGCGATCCCGGCGGTGGCCTGGGAATGGGCCCTCGGCCGGCGCGTGGCGCAGCTCGCGCAGCACCGCGAGGCCGTCGTGCGCGATGCCTTGGCGGCCGAAAACGGCGATGGCTCCGGCCAACGTCCGGGGACCCATCAGCCCGCGCGCGTGCCCACCACCTCCGACCCGCTGCCGGCCCTGGAGCCACGATGAGATTCCTCAACCGCCGGCGCCAAGCGCATCAACCCATCGACCTCAACGTCATCCCGTTGATCGACGTGGTATTCTTCCTGCTGATCTTCTATGTCATCAGCACCTCCTTCACGCAGGAGACCGCGGTCGCCATCCAGCGTCCCGCCAGCACGCAGGCCACCACCATCAGCAGCGGCTTCGTACCGGTCGCGATCGTCAAATCCGGAGCCATCCAGGTCGGCCCGCAGGTCATCGACCTGGCCCAGGTGCAAAGCACCGTGGCGGCGGCGCTCAGTGCCGGCAACACCCGCAAGGTGCTGGTGATCCCGGATCGCGAAGTCCCGACCGGCCTGCTGCTGCGGGTGATGGACGCGTGCTCGGCGGCCGGTGCGGCACAGGTCGATGTCGCGGCGACGAAGGACTGAACATGAGTCCCGCCGCCGCCCGTCTGTTGCCGCGCACGCGCACCTTCCAGCGACGCCGTCAGTGGGTCGCCTGGTGGATCGCCGCCGGCATCGCGGTGGTGGTGAACCTCGGCTTGGTGGTGCTGTTGTCGCAGATCAGCCGCCTGCATGCCCCCGCCGCCGAGGCGCCGCAGGTGGTGCGCACCATCCGCCAGGTCGAGCCAGACGTCGAACCACCGCCACCACCCGCGGCGCGCGAGCGTCCGCCGGAGCTGGTCGAGGAGCCAGTCGCGGTGGCCTTGCCGGAACTCGAACTGCTCGCCGCGCCCAGCCCGGCCGCTTTGGCCCTGCCGAACCTCGCCAATCCCGCGCTGACCTCCTTCGACCTGCCGCTGTCGGTGCCCGACTTCGTCGCCTTCGCACCGGCCACCAGCGGCGCGGGCGTGGCGGCCCCGGTGGACCTGGGCGACGTGGACCAGACCGCTGAGCTCGACGTCTACTTCAATCTCGAACGCTACTATCCGCGCGCCGCCAAACTGCGTGGCGTCACCGGCCAGAGCCGGGTCCGCCTGACCATCGCCGCCACCGGCGCGGTCACCGGCGTCCAAGTGGTCTCTTCAACACCTGACGGCGTCTTCGAGCAAGCCACCGAGCGACTCGGCTACAGCCTTGTCTTCCGCCCGGCCAAACGCGACGGCAGGGCCGTCGCGTCGACCAAGGATCTGATCATCGACTGGACGCTGAAATGAATCGCTCGCGCCACGCCCACCTCCTCATCGTCGCCCTATTGCTGGTCGGCTGCGGCCTGTCTGCCGCCGACGCACGGCGGGAAGTCAGTGCCGAGGTCGCCAAGCTGTTGACCGAGATCGCCAAGGACGAACCCGCGGCCGCGCTCACGCGCATTGCCGGGTACAAGGGCGAGGCGCATCCGCTGATCACGCTCAACCTGGCCCAGGCGCACTGGCGCCTCGCCAGCGGCAGCCTGAACGAGGCCGAGGCCACAAACCACCGCGCGGCGGCGGAGCGTGCCTACGGCGAGGCGCTGAAGCTCGACCCGACGCTGCGCCAGGCGCACCTCGGCCTGGCGCAGTGCGCGGGCGCGCGCGACGACTGGCTCTCGCCAGCCGCGAGGCCGCCGCCGGTGTCGATCCCAACCTCGGCGATCGTGGCGAGGTCACCTTCCTCGCCCACGCCGCGCTGCAGGCCAAGGACTGGCGCCTGGCCGGCATCGCCGCCCAGCAGGGCATCCTGCGTTTCCCCGACGACGCCCCGCTGCGCCGGCTCGAGCTGGCGGTGCTGATGAATGCCGGCCGGGCCGAGGACACCCGCCAGGCGGTCCTCGCGCTCCTGGCCAAGGATCCCACCGATGCCGAGCTCTGGCGTCACCTCGCGTGGGCGGCGCAGGAGACCCGTCGCGACGACGAGGCGCTCGCCGCGCTCGAAGCGGCCGTGGTGCTGAAGGCCGATGACCGCGGTCTCCGTCGCAGCCTGGCCGAAACCCAGCTCGCCCGCGGATTGCCGCAGGCGGCTCTGGTGACCGTGCAGGTGCTGATCGGCACCCCGCCGCAGGCCGAGGCGCTTGCCGACGATGCGCTCATGCTGACGGCGACGCGCGCCGCCGCCGAGGCCGGCGAAGTGGCGCGCGGCCGCGCCTGGCTGGCGGCGGTGCCGGAAGCGAAACGCACCAGACCGCTGCGTCTGCAGGCGGCGCGCCTGGCGATCCAGGCCGGCGACCAGCAGGGTGCGGCGGCCGCGCTGGAGACCCTCATCACGCTCGGCGAACAGGATGCGGGCATCCTGGCCTGGGCCGGATCACTGGCCGAGACCCGTGGCGAGACCGCGCGCGCCGAAGCGCTCTACCTCAAGGCCAGCGGTGCCGATGGACCGGCCGCCTCGGCCGCGTCGCTGCGTCTGGTCGCGCTCTACCTCAAACAGGAGCGCCTCGAGGATGCGCGTGGCACGCTCGCCACGCATCTCGCGAAACGTCCCGACGATCAGCAGGCCAAGGCCTTGTCGGCGCAGCTCGAACGACGCAACGACCAGCGCCGCTGATCGCTTTCCCCTTGCTGGTCGTCCGCATGTCCACGCCCGTCGCCATTCCTCCCTCGCCCGCCATCTCCACCGTGATCGCCGCACCCAGGCTGCGTGGCGTGGTGCGGCGCGTCCATGTCCTCCTCGCCACGGTGGCCGGGCTGCTGCTGTCGGTGGTGACGATCAGCGGCGCGGTGGTGATCTTCCGTACCGAGCTCGACTGGCTCCACGCCGATACCAGCCGGCTGTCGCCGCAGCGCGCGGCCGCGATCGACGCTACCGCCGCCGCCGTGCTCGCGCGTCATCCCGGCGCCCGGGTGCAGCACTTGACCACGCCGGCCTTCACCGGCGCTGGTGATGAATGGATGTTGCGCGACGAGAAGGGCACCAAGGAGTTCACCGACGATGAGGTCTGGAAGGTCTTCACCGACCCCGCCACCGGCGCACTGCTGGGCGATACCCGCGGTGCGGCCAGCGCGGATTTCCTCGCCTGGATGGCGAAGTTCCATCACAACCTCTGGCTCGGTGCCACCGGCGGCATCCTCATCGGCTCGGCCGGCCTCTGCCTGTTCGGCTTCATCATCACCGGCCTGTGGCTGTGGTGGCCCGGCCTCAAGCGGCTCGGCCACGGTTTTCGCCTGCGCTGGTCCAAACCCGGTTTCATCCGCACCTACGATCTGCACGTCTGGTTCGGCCTGGTCGGGCTACCGGTGTTTTTCATCCTCGCCCTCACCGGCACCATGTTCGAGTTCACCTGGATGCGCAGCGCGGTGCATTACGGGCTCGGCGGCGGCGAAGCCGATAGACCGTTGGCCCTGCGCCTGCAGGCGCAGCGTCCCATCATCGAGCCAGCGGTAGGGGCCCGCACCATGCGCGCTGACGTGCCCGCCGTGACCTTCGCGACCGCCATCGCCGCCGCCGAGGCCGCCGCTCCGGGCACCCGCGCCTTGTCGGTGATGCCACCTCGCCCTGGGCGTCCCGATGCGACCTGGTCGGTACTGCTCGATTATCCATGGAATGTGGGCTCCTTCAGTGGAGCCCTGGTGCAGCTCAGCCTCGACGGCACGCCCAAGCTCATCCTCGATCCGCGCGCCATGAGCGCCGGTGGCTGGGTGAATGGCCAGCTCTGGGGTCTGCACACCGGAACCTGGGGCGGCGCCTGGTCGAAGGCGCTCTACCTCGCCGTCGGCCTGTTACCGCCGGCGCTGCTGGTCTCCGGCTTCCTGCTGTGGAGGTATCGCCATCGCCAGAAGAAGGCGGCCCACGCACGCCGGACGGGCGCCGCCACCGTCAACGCAAGGGACGAAACCACCTGATGTCTCTGGCGCATGGCGGCGGCGATTCGTCTTCGCCAGCGAATAACGGACGAGCGCGATGAGATCGCGGATCGGTATCAGTCGGCGGACGACGGCCACTGCGCGAGCACCACGGGATCCATCAGCAACGCCGCGACGGCGGGATCGCGCGCGACCTGCGCAAAGGCACCGTGTGCAGCAGCTCGCCCGCCATCGAGCACCAGCACCTGGGTGGTGAGACGCAGCACCTCACCGAGGTCGTGGCTGACGTAGAGCATCGGAATGCCCAATTCATCGCGCACCGCGAGCAGTCCCTGCAGGATCTCCGCCCGGTGCGGACGGTCGACCGCGCTCAGCGGCTCGTCGAGCAGCAGCAGGCGCGGCGCGCTGAGCAGGGCGCGGCCGAGCGCCAGGCGCTGGCGTTCGCCACCGGAGAATGAGGCCGGCCGGCGCGCCAGCAACGGTTGCAGGCGCAGCAGTTCGACCACGCGCGCGAACGGCACCAGACGCTCCATCGCCGGCAGCAGGCGCTCGCCATAACGCAGGTTCTGTTCGCCGTTCAGATGCGGAAACAGCAGCCCGTCCTGGAATACCAGGCCAATGCGGCGGTGATGCACCGGCACCTGGATGCCGGTCGCGGTGTCGCTGAGCGTCACGCCGCCGACGGCGATGCGACAGCGCTCCGGCGTGATCAGACCGGCGATGGCGGCCAGCAGCGTGCTCTTGCCCGAGCCCGAGGGCCCGACGATGCCGGTGATGCCAGCGCCGATCTCGGCGTTGAGGTCGAGGGTGAAGGCGCCACGCCGCACCTGGAGGACGAGCGAGATCATGCCGCCACCCGTCGCCAACGGCGCTGCAACCATTCGCTGCCGCCGAGCGCGAGCAGCGACAAGGCGAGCGATAACAACACCAGACGCAGGGCCGGGCCATCGCCGTCCGGGGTCTGGGTCAGGCTCCAGATCGCCACCGGCAAGGTGCGCGATTCCCCAGGGATGTTGCCAGCGAGGGTGATGGTCGCGCCGAACTCGCCGAGGCTGCGCGCGAAGGCCAGCACCAGACCGGCGAGGATGGCCGGCGCCGTCAGTGGCAGCGTGATGGTGAGCAGGACCCGCCACGGCGAGGCCCCGAGCGTGCGCGCCGCGTCCTCCAGGCGACGGTCCGCGAGGTCGAGGCCGAGGCGCACCGCGCGCACCAGCAGCGGTAGCGCCATCACCGCCGCGGCGAGCGCGGCGCCTTTCCAGGTGAAGGCGAGATCGAGGCCAATCTCATGCAACCATCCGCCGAGCGCCCCGCGCCGGCCCAGCAGCAGCAGCAGCAGGTAGCCGGTGACCACCGGCGGCAAGACCAACGGCAGGTGCACCAGCATGTCCAGCAGGGTCTTCCCAGGAAAATGGCAGCGCGACAGCACCCAGCCGAGGGCGATCCCAGGCACCAGCAGCAAGCCCAGGCTGGCGCCCGCGACCTGCAGGCTGAGCAGCACGATCGACCATTCTTCGCTACTCAGCATCGCGTCGCCTGCTGGCGATGAGTGCTAGCGGCCAAGGCGATGGCGCGGGGCCAGATCACGGCGTGGCCGCAGTGGCGGTGGGAATGGTGAACCCGGCGCGCGTGAATACCTCGCGGCCCGCGGCACTCTGGAGGTAGACCAGGAACGCTGCGGCCGCCGGCTTCGCCTTGGTGGTCAAGGCGATCGGATAACGGATGGGTGCGTGCAGGTTCTCCGGGATGGCGGCGACCACCGCCACCTTCGCGCTGGCCTTGGCATCGGTTGCATAAACCACGCCGAGGTCGACCTCAGCGAGTTCCACCAGCTTGAGCGCAGCGCGCACATCCGCGGTGGGTGCGAGCCGACCGCTGAGCACCTCCCACCAGCCGAGGCGGATGAAGGCTTCCTTGGCGTAGACTCCCACCGGTACATGGGTCGGATCGCCGATCGCCAAGCGACCGCTGAAGGCCGCGCCGATGGCGAAACCCTGCTCGACCGTGATGGCGGGCTTCTGGCCGGTCGGTGCGACCAGTACCATGGTGTTCGCCAGCAGGTCGACGCGGGAGAGCGGAACGATGGCCTGCCGCTTGGCGAGGTAGTCCATCCACTTCTCATCGGCGGAGAGGAACAGGTCTGCCGGCGCACCGTTCTCGATCTGCTTGGCCAGCGTCGACGAGCTGGCGAAACTGCAGGTCACCGTGACGTGCCGTTCCGCTTCATACGCCTTCGCCGCCGCCTGCATGGTCTCGGTGGTGCTGGCGGCGGCGAAGATGGTGATGCCGTCTGTGGCGCCGAGCGGGACGACGGCCAAAGCCAACCACAACAGCTGGAGACCGAACGTGATGGTGCGTGCGGGAAGTGGAGCACTGGTCATGGGAATGGTGTCCTCGGGGTGGGCAGGCAGGGTTCAATAGACCAGTTGGATCTGCGCAGAGATCAAGTTTTCCGCCTCGCGGTCACGCGGATCGGCCAGGGTTCCGCCGCCGCCACCGACGAAGCGGGTGTGCTCGTAGTCGAGTTTGAGCTTCACCTGCCGCGTCATGTACCAGTTGAGGCCGCACGCGTAGCCGGTGGCCTGCGTGACCTGGGTCGTCGCGCTGGCGAAGCCACGGGTGAAGGCGGTGTCGTCGATGTCGAGGCGGTGGACGCGGGCCGCGAGTTCGAAGGCACCCCAGCCGCTGCCGTCGAACGCCAATGGCGAGGCGGGCGACACGCCCTTGAAGGTGGCCTTCTCATTGGTCAGCACCCAGCCGGCTGAGAGCTGCCAGCCTTGGTTGGCGACGGTATCTGACACCGCCGCGAGTTGGATCTCCTGCACCGAGCGGGTGTATTCCGCCATCACGCTGACCGGACCGAAGGCGTAGTAGGCCTGTGGTGCCAGGCGCCAACGGTCGCCGGCGGCGAAGACGTTGGCAGCGTAGGTGAAGATGGTGGCTTGCCCTGGGCTCTTATAGGTCGGCAGACTCGACACCGCGGTGGCGGCGGTCGCCGAGGCTGCGCCGTCCTCATGGCCGTAACTGCCAGCGATTCCCAGAGACAGGCCCGCCAGCAGCGGGTTCGCGCCGACGAACGGCGTGGCGTAGAGTCGCGCAACACCGTCCTTGTCGTCGTTGATGTCGCTGTCGCGCGAGGCGCCATCCGGCGCGCCATTGTAAATGCCGACGGCGTACCCCAGCACTCCGCCGCCAACGTCACCCGATATCTGGAGACCATTGTCGCGGTTGGGTACCAGTTGAGTCGGATAGGCGCGTTCGATGAACAAGGTGACGGTGTCGTTCTGCAGGAATTCGAGTCCGAGCGGAACCTTGCCGCGGCCGACCTGGACCTTGAACCACGGCCGCACGCTGGCCGCGACATAGGCATCCAGCAGGACGGTGGTGCCGTTGCCGAAATCCGGCATCACCCGGAAGTCGAAGGGGCCGACCGAACCCTCGGCGATGATGCGCGCACGCCGCAGCACGAAGGTGTTGGTCAGCGGCACCTCGTCATCCCCCAGAAAAAATCGTCCCTCGCCCTGCAGGTAGCCCCACACCTTCAAGCGGTAGGTGCCATCCGCCGAAGCGAGGCCGAAACCCTCCTTGGTGTTGGCCACCCCGCGTGGCGCGGTGTCCTGACGATGATGCGCGGTCGCCAATTGCAGTTCGAGCGCCTGGACGCGCTCCTCCAAGGTCGCTTCGGCACCCGCGAGCGCGGCACTCACGGCGAAGGCGGAGAGGACGGTAACGAGGCGACGGTACGGCATGGCGCTCCCAAGGATCGGTGGAGCGGTGCATGCTGCTGCATCGTCCATCAGCGCCAGAATGCTGATGCGCTGATGACGCTGATGTGCAGGCGATGGACTCACATCGATTCGCTGACCTGATGTCCGGTAAACCGGACATCACGGATCATGGAGCCGGCACCTCGCAGATCACGCTGCCGGTGCACGACACCTGATAACCCGGCAATGCGGCCAGGCGTTCACGCAGCGTGGCGCTGGCGAGCACATCGAGCGCGGCCACCACCGCTGGATGGGCGCGCAGGTCGGCGGGCACCACCAGATCGCAACGCACCACCGCCAGCGGCACGAACGTCAGCCCGCAGGCGGCAGCGATGGCTTCCAGCCCCATCGCCGCATCGGCGGTGCCACCCGCCACCGCCCGCGCGCCGTCGATATGGCTGGTGGCGTGGGTGCCATAACCGGTGATGCCGGCCGGGTTGACGCCCGCGCGCAACAGCAGCGCCTCCAACACCGTCCTGCTGCCCGAGCCCGGCTCGCGGTTGATCAGCCGCACGCGCGCCTGCGCCAGATCTGCGACGCCCTGCAGGTGCAGGGGATTGCCCCGCGCCACCATCAAGCCCTGGGCCCATTCGGCGAACCCCAGCACCACGCCGCCGGTGGCCGCCAAAGCGGTGCGGGCCGGCGCCAGATCGCTACTGCCGGTGGTGACATCGACGAGGTGGGTGCCGGCGAGATGGACCTCTCCCGCCGCCACGGCATCCAGCGCGCGTTGGCTGGGCGCGAAGGTCCACACCAGGCGGGTGTCGTCACCGCGCTGCATCACCAGATCGCTGAGCAACCCGAAAGCCGGATCGCAGCCCATCAGCACGGCGGTGCGCTCCAGGCGCTCGGCCGGGAACAACAGGTGGACGGCGCGGCCGGCCGCATCGAGCAGGCCATCGGTGCCCGCAAACGCCGTGCGTGCCGCGGCTGTACCCGCCAAGGGAAAACCCACCAGGGCATCGCGCACCCGCGCCACACCGACGCGTCCGGCGGCGGGCCCCGCGAGCCGTTCGAGCGGGAGCGATGACACCGGGCCAACGGCGACGAACAGCTCCTCCACCATGACGCCGAGCAGGCGGGCCAGTTGCAGAGCGACCGCGGTGTTGGGCACATAGGCGCCGGACTCGATGGCTCCGATGGCCTGCCGGGTCAGGCCGACGCCATCGGCGAGGTCGCCCTGCGACAGACCTCGGCGCTGGCGGATGGCTTTCAGGTGGCAGTCGAGATGCACGTCACCCATGGCCGCGCACGCTCTGGCTGCAGGTCGCACCGACAAGCCGATCCTCATACCGGCGAGGTCTCGCTTGCTCACATGGCGTCCCGAAAGTCATCACCATGCGGCTTTGGCGGCGCCGCATGCGGGCGAGTGGCCGACAGCGGGCCGGCCACCGTGGTAGGCGGCTGTAGCTGGTCGGCAGGTGACCGCTTGGCTTGTAAGGGTGCCGCCCATCCTGCGACCAATCGGACGCCACCTCGAGGAACGCCATGCGCTACCCGATCTTCGCCATCATCGCCACGCTGCTCGCCGCGACGGTCATCACGGTGATGCTGGTGATGAATGCGCGCGGCGGTTCCTCGACGCCGACCGCGTCCGCAGCAGCGACCCAGGCCGCCGCCGCCCTTTCCCCCCAGACTCCGGAGATCCCACCCGTGGGCGACAAACTGACTCTCACCGACGCCGAATGGCAGGCCCGGCTCACTCCTGAGCAATACAAGGTGCTGCGGCGGCATGGCACCGAGCCGGCGTTCTGCGGCACCTATGTGGCGCAGAAGACCCATGGCGAGGGTACCTACTCCTGCGCCGGCTGCGGCGCGCCGCTGTTCACGTCCGACACCAAGTTCGAATCCGGCACTGGCTGGCCGAGCTTCTTCCAGCCGCTCCCTGGGCGCGTCGGTGAACAGGTCGATCGCAGCTACGGCGTCGAGCGCACCGAGGTGCATTGCGCGCGGTGCGATGGCCACCTCGGCCACTCCTTCAACGACGGACCGCCGCCGACCGGCATGCGCTTCTGCATCAATGCCGTCAGCCTCGCCTTCCGACCCAAGCCGCTGAAGGCGACCTTCGGCGCCGGGTGCTTCTGGGGCGTCGAGGCCACCTTCCGCGCCGTCCCCGGGGTGATCGATGCGCGCGTGGGCTACGCTGGCGGGACCACGCGCAATCCGACCTACCAGGACATCTGCTCCAGCGAGACCGGTCACGCCGAAGTCGTCGAGGTCGATTTCGATCCGACGCGGGTGACCTACGAGCAGTTGCTGGAAGTATTCTGGGCCAACCATGATCCCACCACGCTCAACCGGCAGGGGCCTGACCACGGCACCCAGTACCGTTCGGTGATCTTCGCCCATTCGCCCGAGCAGAAGGCCGCCGCCGCCGCCAGCGTGGCTGCGCAGGAGGCCGCCAAACGTTTCCGCCGTCCGATCGTCACGGCGATCGAAGCGGCACCGACCTTCTATGCCGCCGAGGAATACCATCAGCGCTACCTGGAGAAACACGGGCTGGTGAACTGCCACGTGCCGGGCACCTCGGCCAAATAGGCCGCTCGCTGCTGTCGCGTCGTGGTGGTGCCCGCGATCCGCATCTCCTGGAGCACCGTGCTGGTCGCGGCGGTGGTGATGCTGGCCACCCTCCCTGGGCGAACCCAGGGCATGGGCCTGATCACCGAGCCGTTGCTGGCGGATCTGCAGCTCGACCGTGTGACCTATGCCAGCCTCAACCTGTGGGCGACGCTGCTGGGCGCGGCGTGCTGCATCCCGGTGGGCCTGCTCCTGGACCGGGTCGGCCTGCGCCTCGCGACCACGCTGCTGGTGCTGGCGCTGGGCGGAGTGGTGTGGGCCTTGAGCGTGTTTACCGGCGGCCTCGCCGGCTTGTTCCTGCTGCTCATGCTGACCCGGGGCCTCGGCCAGAGCGCGTTGTCGGTGGCGAGCATCACCGCGGTCGGCAAGGCCACGGCCGCGCGGGTCGGCTTGGCGATGGGCGTGTATGCGGTCGCGCTCAGCCTGCTGTTCGTCATCGCCTTTGTAGTGCTCGGCGCCGTCATCAGCGCGGACGGCTGGCGCGTCGCCTGGGGCGGGATCGCTGTCGCGCTGGTCGTGGTGGTGGCTCCGCTCACCGCCTGGTCGCTGCGCGATGCCGGGCCGACACCGGCCGCACACCCGACCGAGGACAGCGGCATGGAGCTGTCCGCCGCGCTCCGCACGCCGGCCTTCTGGATCTTCGGCGGCGGCACCGCGCTCTATGGTCTGGTGTCCTCGGGTCTCGGCCTGTTCAACGAGGCGGTGCTCGCTGAGCGCGGCTTCGACCAACGCGCCTTCCATCATTTCCTGGCGATCACCACGTTGGTGGCGCTGATCGGTCAGCTCGGCTGCGGCTGGTTGTCGCTGCGCTGGCCGCTGCCACGCCTGCTGGCCTGCGCACTGGCGTTGTACGCGCTCGGCCTGGCTGGCCTGCCGCTGGTGCATGGGGCTCTCGGCTTGTGGCTGGTCGCCGCCGTGATGGGCCTCTCCGGCGGTTTCATCACCGTCATCTTCTTCGCCATCTGGAGCCGCGCCTTCGGCCGCCGCCACCTGGGTCGCATCCAGGGCGCGGCCCAGATGCTGACGGTGCTGGCCTCCGCCGGCGGTCCCTTGCTGTTCGCCCATACCCAGGCGTGGAGCGGCTCCTACACGCCGGTGCTGTGGAGCCTGGTGCCGGGCGTGCTGCTGCTGGCCTTCGCCGCGGCACGGATGCGCCTACCCGAGCCGGAGGCGGCAGCCCTGCCGACTCCGCACGGCCTGGCCGCGACGCCCACATGAGCACAGCGCCGCTGACCTGGAGCTATGGACGTTTCCTCGGTGAGGGCGCCTGGCGTTTCCTGGTGGTGAGCCTCGCCGGCTTCTCGCCGTGGGCCTTCGCCGGCGGCTGGCTGCATGGGCACGTCGGCGAAGCGGGCCTCTACGCGGTGTGCACCCTCGGCTTCCTGCTGGCGGCCACGCTGCTGCTGCCGGCGTTGCTCCAGCCGCGCAGCGTCTGGCGGTTGCAGGCCTTCTTCGTGCCGGCGTTCCTCGCCTATGCGGTGATCTGGTGCGCGTGCTGGTTCAGCGCCGGCAGTCCGTGGGGCGAATGGTTGGGGGTACTCGCTGGCGGCGGCGCTTTCGTGCTCATCACCGCTTGGCGCCTCGGCCGGCCGCGGGCATTGGTGGTGGCATTGCTCGTCTTCATCGCTGCGCACGCGGGCGGTTATTTCGCCGGTGGCGCGGCGATGCACGTGCTCGCTGACGGGCACCATCCCGGCGTGATCGGTATGTTGGCATGGGGCGCCTGTCATGGCCTTGGTTTCGGACTCGGACTCGGCCATCTCCTGCATGCCTGCCAGAACGCTCGACGCTCAGCGGCGGCGGTCTGAGCGCTGGCGATCTCTGCGAGCGATAATCAGCAACAGCCAGCGGTGCCGTGGTTGCGAGGCCGACCTCGGCATACTACGGTTCGCGCGAGCCACTCCGCCCGCGGACAGCCACATCAGTGCATCAACCCTGAGCGCATCAACCCTAAGCGCATCAACCCTTGTCCGGAGATCTTCCATGACCGATCCGACCACTGAACTCGACGTGCCGGCGACCATCGATGTCGTCAACCGCATCCTCGAGCTCGAACTCGCCGGCGTGGTGCGTTACCTGCACTACAGCTTCATGATCTTCGGCCACCACCGCATCCCGATCTGCAAGTGGCTGCTCGATCAGGCCAACGAATCGCAGGCGCATGCCATCCTCGCCGGCGAACACGTCACCGCCCTGGGCGGACACCCCTCGCTGAAGATCGGCGAACTGCTCGAATCGCACCGCCACACCGTCGACGACATCCTCAAGGAGGCCTACAGCCACGAGGAGGTCGGCCTCGCCGAATACCGCAAGCTCCTCGCCCTGGTCGAAGGCAGATCGATCCTGCTGGAGGAGTACGCGCGCGACCAGATCGCCGCCGAGGAATGGCATCTCGCCGAAGTCAAAAAGATGATGCGGCGAGATAGCAAAGCGTAAGGGATTCCGTCAGAACGTCGCGCCCACCGTGAGTTGACCGCTAAGCGGCGCGCCGGGGTAGACCGAGTTGGTCGAGCCGGCGTCGTAGTAGACCGTGTCAGCGAGATTGAAGACGTTCAAACGGGTATAGAAGGTCTTGCCGGTCCAGCCGGCACCCGCATCGAAGCGGGCATAGCCCGGCAGGGTGGTGGTGTTGGCGGCATTGGTGTAGCTGTACGACTTGGCGTAGAGCCCGGCGCCGACGTCGAAACCCCAGCCGAGATTGTAGGTCAGCCAGGCGCTGCCGCTGTGCACCGGAGTGTTGGGCGTGGTCTTGCCCTGTTGAGCGGCGACCGAGGTCTCCTCGATCTCACCCTCCAGGTAGGCATAGCCGGCGAAGAGGTTCCAGTCCTTGGCGATGCTGCCGGCCGCACCGAGTTCGAAACCGTCGGTCCGGGTCAAGCCCTCGAGGATCGTCACCGCGGTGTTGGCGGGATCCGGGATGCGCGCGTTGGTCTTCTCCAGGCGGAACACCGCCGCGGTGAGCAGCAGCTTCTGCTCGAAGAGCTGGGTCTTGCCACCGACTTCGTAATTGACGTTCTCTTCCGGATCGAGGGCGGCGGTGGTCGCGCTGAGCGAGTAGGTCTCGGCCGAGGGATTGCTCGAGGTGCTGTAGCTCGCGTAGAGCGAGGCCTCGGGGATGGGATCCCAGACCAGGCCGGCGCGCGGATTGAACAGGTCATCGGTGGTCTCGAGGTCCACCGGCACCGGCGCAACGATCGTCGGTCCGCTGGTGTACTGCGCCGAGAAGTGGTCGTAGCGCGCACCCACCACCACGGTCCAGGCGGGAATGAACTCGTAAGCAACCATGGCATACGCGCCGATGGTATCCGCGTCGGTGCTGTTCCTGGTGGTGGGCGGATCGGTGAAGCCGGTGGGCGCCGCGGGATTGTGGCCCGGTTGCTGCGGCGCGAAGACTGAGATGGCGGGGTAGGGAGCGGTGTTGCTCTTGAAGTTGTAGGTCTCCCACGACAGGTCGAGGCCGACCACCACCGAGAGTTTGCGCTGGTGGATCGTGCCGTTCCAAGCGACCTCGGTCTGGTTCTGCAGGTTCTCCTGCTCGTTCAGGCTGAGGCGCTGGGTGCCGGTGAAGACGTACCCCGGAGCGGCGGCGGCACCGATGGGATCCGCCAGGTAGTACCGTTCGTATTCGGCATAGCGCGTCGCATTGCGCAGCGTGATGTGCTCGTTGAAGCGGTGGTTCAACGTCGCCGTATACAGGTCGACGGTGTATTCCTGGAAGGTGTCGTCGGCGAAGCCGTAGTACCAGTCGATCGGCACGTCGGCCGGGCGGCCATCGACCACCGGCACGCCGTAGTCCATGGTGCTGTCTTCGTACTGGTGCAGGTACTGCAGCGTCAGGTCGGTGCTGGGCAGCAACTGGATCGTCACCGTGGGCGCGATGCCCCAGCGCTGCAGTTCCTGCTCATCACGGAAGCTCTGCGAGTCGGTGACATAGGCATCCAGGCGGCCGCCGATCTCCTTGGTCACCGGCCCGCCGACGCCGGCCTGAAGGCGGTACATCTCGTCGGTGCCGACCGTCAGGCTGGCATCGCCGGTCCAGGTCGCAGTCGGTTTCCTGGTTACGGTGTTGACCGCGCCACCCGTCACGCCGCGGCCGAAGTAGAGGCCCGAGGCGCCCTTCAGCACTTCGACCTGCTGAATGTTGAAGGTGTCGCGGAAGTACTGGCCATTGTCCTTGAGGTTGTCGACGTAGGTATCGCTGTTGGCAGAGAAACCACGGATGGTCAAGGAGTCACCGGTGCGACCACCTTCGCCCGCCGCCATGGTCACGCCGGGAGCGCTGCGCAGCGCATCGCGCAGGCTGAACGCGCCGGTGGTCTTGAGCAGGTCCTGATTGATGACCGTCACCGACTGGGGGGTGTGCTGGAGGTCGAGGTCGAGTCGGATCGCGGTCGCGGCATCCGCCTTCACATCGCGGGCCTGTTCACCGGTGACGATGAGGGTCTCGGAAGACGCAGCCTTGAGCACCGGAGCTGGTGCCGGAGTCGCCTCGCTGGTGGCGGGCTTGGGAGCCTCGACCGGAGCCGGCTGGTCCTCTGCCAGCAGAGGCACGCCGGCGAGGGCTAGGAGCGTCGGGCCAAAGGCCAGGCGCCGGCATGAGGCGAAGCCGGTGATGGTGGATGGCATGGGAATCTCCGTCAGCGCCGAGCGCTGGACTGTGGTGATCCCGATGGCTGGCTTCGGTGTGAA
>JANPIY010000364.1:0-9798 GCA_031425255.1 Planctomycetota bacterium | reverse complement strand
CCGACCAGAGCTTTGGCCGGCCCGACACCTGGAATGTCGAGCTCCCGGTGGAGGGTACCGGCGGCCAGCACATCGCCATTCTGCAGAACTTCGTCGATGCGGTGCTCGACGGCAAACCCCTCATCGCACCGGCGGTAGAGGGGGTCCATTCGGTGGAACTGGCCAATGCCTGCATCTATTCGACCCTGACCAACGCCACGGTGACGCTGCCGCTGGATGGTGCCGCTTACGAAAAAGCCCTGCTCAAGCTCATCGCCGACTCGCGTTTCGAGAAGAAGGTCGTGACCAAGGCGGCGAGCGCCGACGATTTCGCGCAGTCGCTCAAGCACTGAGCGGAAGAAAGAGGGAGACCCGTGCGAGGTGCGAAGTGCGGTCGCTCGGCTGGCGGCGCTGGTGCGAAGTCTCGTCGGATCAGGGTCGATCCGGATCATCCGCGGCCTGCGTGCCCCGAGGAAGGTCCGCGTTCACGAAATCTCGCACCTCGCACCTCGCACCTCGCACGCGAGCGAAGCGAGCACGGTGTGTGCACGAACCTGGATTCCGGCTCTAGCCCCGTGATTGCAGTCGGCACTGCCGCAGGAAGCTGACGTTCATGAAACTGCACCAGGTCGCGCTCCAGCTCTATACCCTGCGCGACTTCACCAAGACTCCGTCCGACTTCGCGGTCACCGCGCGAAAGATCCGCGCCATCGGCTATGAGGCGGTACAGGTCAGCGGTGTCGGTCCGATCGAAGACCATGAACTGGTGGCGATCTGCCGCGGCGAGGGTCTGCGCATCTGCGCCACCCATGAAAGCGGCAAGGTCATCGTCGAGGAGACCCAGAAGATCGTCGACCGCCTCGGGCGTCTGGGAGCGGTGTATACCGCGTATCCTCATCCGCACGTCCCCTTGACCACCATTGAAGAGGTGCTGGCGCTGGCCAGCGATCTCGACAAGGCCGGCAAGATCCTGCGCAAGGCCGGCAACATCCTGACCTACCACAACCATGCCCTCGAACTGCGCAAGTTCGACGGCAAGACCATGCTCGACCTCTTCTTCGAGCACACCAACCGCCAAAACCTGCTGGCCACCATCGATACCTATTGGATCCAGGCCGGTGGTGGCGACCCCGCCGAGTGGTGTCGCAAGCTCAAGCGCCGGCTGCCGATGATCCACATGAAGGACTATGGTGTCAGCAGCGACAACAAGACCGGCACCATGATGGAGGTCGGCGCCGGCAACCTCAACTGGGCCATGATCATCCAGGCGGCAGAGAAGTCCGGCTGCGAGTGGTTCATCGTCGAACAGGACATCTGCCCGGGTGATCCCTTCGAATCGATCCGTGCCAGCTACCAATACATCAAGGAAAACCTCGCCGAGCGCACCGGACGGTAAGTCTGCCTCCCCACGCTGCACGGTGAGCATGATCTGATAGGAGGTGTTATTACGATCCTCGCATAGCAGGCACCGTCGACGGACGTTCGCGTCGCGCCCGCTCAGGTCAAATACGGTGAAGCCAAGATAGGTGGCCGCAGAGGCGCGGAGGCGCAGAGACGAAAAAAACCCTGCTTTGCCTTTCCTCTGCGTCTCCGCGTCTCTGCGGCCGATCCTTCTTCGTGAGCTCATCGGCATTGCGCTGAAGTCGCATCCTTGACCCTTCGTGCCTTCTGCTACGGCCACGAGATTCGTACTGGTGCCCGCCGACGGTGGACGTATGTCCTCCCACGATGTTCGAGAGCATGATGGATTGGCTGCATCAGCTGCATGACCCGGAAGGGCTCAAGCGGCTGATCGTCTCCGGCGGCCTGCTGCTGCTGGTGGGGATCATCTTCGCCGAGACCGGCCTGTTGATCGGCTTCTTCCTGCCTGGCGACAGCCTGCTGTTCCTCGCTGGGGCGCTGTGCGCGGTCAACCTGCTGGATACCACGGCCCCGCCGCCATTGGCCTTCTGGGTCACCGCCACGGCGCTGACGGTGGCGGCCATCATCGGCAATAGCCTGAACTATTGGCTGGGACATTGGGCTGGCGATCGGATCTGGGAGCGGCCGGACGGCCGCTTCATCAAACGCCGCTATCTGCTGGAGGCCCATGCCTTCTATGAGAAATGGGGTTGGCTATCGCTGGTGCTCACCCGTTTCGTCCCCATCGCCCGGACCTTCGTGCCGTTCGTCGCCGGCGTGTCGCGGATGAGCTTCATGGCGTTCACGCTCTGGAACGTGGTGGGAGCGCTGCTGTGGGTGCCGGTGCTGATGGGGGTCGGCTACTGGCTCGGCCAGATGGAGTTCGTGCAGCGCAACCTCCAGATCATCGTCTTGGCGGTGATCGTCATATCGGTCATGCCGGTGGTGATCGGGGCCGGTCTGCGCTGGTGGCGCTTACGCAAGATCGGCGGGTCGGACGCGTCCTGACCTCCGCATAGTTGCGACGATGCCCGATGCCTGCTGGCGAGTCGATGGGTCCACGGCTGGACAGTCGGGGCGAGCTACGCACAGTGCCCGCCCGTGCCACGTCCACCCTGGGGCTAAGCGAACCGTACATGAGTGACGATGCGATCCTGAGCTTTGCCAAGGTCTCCTTCACCTATCGCGGTGACTGGTTGCAGCGGGTCCATGCGCTCAAACAGGTCGACCTGCGCGTCGCCCGCGGCTCCGCCTTCGGCTTCCTGGGGGCCAATGGCGCCGGCAAGTCCACCAGCATCAAGCTGGTGATGGGACTGCTGCAGGGGCATAAGGGTGATATCCGGCTTTTTGGTGAACCGCTCGGTGATCACCGCCTGCGCGCGCGGCTCGGCTATCTGCCGGAACATCCATACTTCTACGACAACCTCGCGGTCGGTGAATACCTCGCCTACATGGCACGGCTGTCAGGCGTCGCGCCAGCCCTGATCCCCGCGGCGATCGACCGGGTTTGCGGACTGCTCGACCTCACCGACCTCAAGCAGCGCATGCTCGGCAGCTTCTCCAAGGGCATGCGTCAGCGTTTCGGATTGGCGCAGGCGATCATCCATCAGCCCGATCTGCTGATCCTCGACGAGCCGTTCTCCGGTCTGGATCCCCTCTGGCGTGCCCGTTTTCGCGAGGTCATGGCGCTCGAACGCAAACGCGGCGCGACGCTCTGCTTCAGCACCCACATCCTCAGCGATGTCGAGGATCTCTGCGACTCCTATGGCGTCATCGACCATGGCGTGGTGCTGGAACAGGGGCGACTCGAAGATTTGGTCAAACAGGCGCCGCTGGTGCTGGTGGGCAATGGACCGGCACCCGCAGCCGCCATGGCCAATCACGACGGTACCTGGCGTTGGCAGTTTCCCGAAGCGGAACGCGAGCAGAACCTGGCCGCGCTGCCCGCCGGTGCGCACATCCTGCGCCTGGAACGTAATCGCATCGGACTGGAAGACTATTTCGTCGCGCGCGTGAAGGCCTTCCACGCGGCGGGCAAGCGCCTCGACGCGCCGGGGGTCCACTCATGATCCGCGTCATCGCCTGGGCGCTCTTCGCGGCGGGGGGCCACGCCCCCCGCGAACGCGGCTCCGCCGCTGCCCCCATGGGCGGAGGTCGTTCATGATCCGCGTCATCGCCTGGGCCACCTGCCGCGAGGCCGTGCGTTCGCGCACCTTCCTGCTGTTGTTGGCGGTGTATCTGGTGGGCGTGCTGCTGTCGCGCGTGATCGGCTGGATCAGCGCCACCGATGGCAACATCATCACCACCGACGTGGTCTTCAGCCTGCAATCGGTCATGGGCGTGCTGGTCGCCGTGGCGACCGGGACCGCGCTGGTGCACGTCGAGATCCAGCAGAAGACGCTCTATACGGTGTTGTCCCGACCGCTGCCACGGTGGCAGTTCGTGCTCGGCAAATACCTCGGCCTCTGCTTGGCGCTGACGGCGGGGCAACTGGCGATGCTGGCGATCGGGCTGATCTATCTCGCCGTCACGGGGGCCGAGGTACACCAGTGGCTGATCATCGCCGGACTGCTGACCATCGTCGAAGTGCTGGTGATGGCCGCGGTGAGCCTGTGCTGGACCGCCTTGTCGTCGCCCCTGCTGGCCGCGGTGCTCGGTCTCGCCACCTATGCGCTCGGCCACGCCGTGCATTCGCTGCCGGGCCTGGTGCACCACCTCAAAGGTGTGCAGCAGACCATCGCCATCAGCCTCGCCAGCCTGATTCCCGATCTGGGCCAATTCGCTTACCGCAATGACGCCGTCTACCGCACGCCACTGGCGCTCGATGACCTGCTGATGCGCGTGGCCTATGGGGCCTTGTGGTGCACGTTGCTGGTGGTGATCACGGTGTCGGTGGTCCGGCGGAAGCAGTTGTGAGGCGGTCGTGAGCACCTGGCGCGGATACGCCCTGAGTCTGCTGATGATCGCCGGCGCCACCGTGCTGGTGGGGTGGAACAGCAGCCGCTTCCTCACCGCCAAGCCGGTGATCCGGGCGAAGAATCTCGATTTCCTGCCGGCGCCGGAAACCGCCCGGGTCCTGGCCTTGGGCCACACCAACACCCTGGCCAAGCTGCGCTGGGTCGATTCCTTCGCCTACTTCCAGTACCAGTTCGACCGCAAGGATGACCGCGTCGCCGGTGGCGGCACTGGCTTCAAGCGCCTGTACGAGACCCTCATCGAACTGGATCCCAGGTTCGAGCCGTTCTACGAACATGCGGCGCTCAACCTCTCCGGCTTGTTGTCGCAGCACGATGTGGCGCTGGGCTTCCTCATGCGTGGAAATCTCGAACTGCCGAAATCGACGGTGTTGTGGCGCAATACCATCGCCACGCTCAAGACCTTCTTCCGCCTCGACCAACGCCTCCCACTGCAGTTCGACGATCAGCTCGCCGCCTGGGAACGCGCGGAGCAGGATCCCGGTGCCAAACGCCTGGTGTGGGATTGGAAACGCCAGTTCGGGAGCGAGACGTTCTCCGGGTTGGAGCAGTTGCCGTACTGGCTCACCCAGCTCGAGCGCACCACTCCCGGGACGGCCAGCGGCGACTATGTCGAGGGCACCGTCAGGGACCTCCTGGCGCGCTACGGGATGCACGAACTGGAGTCCCTGCTCGCCTCGTGGCGCATCGCCCGTGGCGGGGTGCCGGCGACCCGCGCTGAACTGGCGCAGAACCTGCCCCTCATCGACCCCCTGGTGCCCGCCGTGGAGTCCGGCCCGTGGCCGAGCGAGCTGTCCAAGATCCTGGAGGCGAAGCTGGTCCGGCGCCGATACCCGGCGGGGCTGCCACCGTATGGCCCCATCGCGGCCGAGGACGGACGCCTGATGCTGAAGCCGGACCCGTATGGGCTGCCGTGGCGGATGGAGGGCGGGAAGGTTGTCAGCCCAGGGATGGCGCGAGCGCGCTTGGTGAGCCGCCTCGGAGGGGTGAACAACGGCCTGCTGGATCTGGCGCAACGTCACGGCTCGTGGCCGCAGACGTTGGAAGAGGTCAAGGCGTTGGGTTTGGCGTTACCGACCGTCCCGGAGGGCGGACAGCTGCGGCTGGATGGCCACGAAATCGTGGTCGACTGGCCTGTGGAACCGGGGGCACCCTGGGCGATCCGTCCTACTACGAAGTGACGTCTCCGGTCTGATCATGCAGCCGTGATAATATAGAGGGGGTTGTCATCATGCCGTGTGCCGTCGTCGTCCCACCCCTCCCACCTCCTCCGCTCGCTGTCCATCCCGGCTGCCGTCGGCTGGTGCGCGATCGTACAAAGCGCGCAAACCAGACGCCGAAACCTGGGGCAAGCAGGTCATTGTCACGCGGGTTCTGCTACTAGACTCCGCCTCCCCCGTTGAAACCCCTGTCCAGACCACCCGGACAGAGACCCCGAGAGACCCTCATGGCCAAATCGACGCCCCCGGTCAAAAGCGCCCCTCCCGCTGCCGCTCCTGCGACGGCGAATGGCGCTCCTGCTGCTGCCGGCACCGCTGAACCGCTCTCGATCAAGGATGTGGTCGCGACGCTGGTGAAGAACAGCAAGGGCAAGGGCATGGTCACCTACGACCAGCTCAATGCCCTCTTGCCGGATGCGATGAACGATCCCGAGCAGCTGGACCAGGTCCTCGAGCAGCTGGATGCCAAGGGCGTCGAGCTGGTCGAAGAGATCGGCACCACCGCCAGTGAAGGCGACTTCGGCGAGGATCCAGGCGGCAACACCGAGGGCGACGAAGCCCGCGCTGCCGGCACCGGTCGCTATGAAGCGGCCGAACAGGCGACCGACGGCGATGAGGTCGAACTCGGCGAGAAGATCGACGATCCGGTACGCATGTACCTGTCGCAGATGGGCGAGATTCCGCTGTTGACCCGCGATCAGGAGATCGAACTCGCCCGCCGTATCGAGATCTATCGCGACGGCTTCCGGCGCAAGGTCATGACCATGCCCGAGGCCATCCGTCGCGGCATCGGCTGGGTCGAAGAGCAGAAGGAGATCAAGGAACAGCAGGAGAAGAACGCCAAGAGCCATGGCTCCTCGCCATCCCGCGATGATTACCTGGATCGTGCCGCCAATCACCTGAACACGCTCAACCGCGTGGTCATCCACAGCCACCCGCTCTCCGAGCAGATCTGTAATGGCGAAGTGTCGGTACGTCAGGAACAGCTCCTGCGTAATCGCCTGACCCGTGCCTATCGCCTGTTGGAAGAGATGGAGCTCGACGCCAAGACCGTCATCCAGGTCAAGGACGAGATGCTCGACATGCGCCGCAAGGTGCTGCGTCTGCGCCGCGAGATCGAACAGAACAAGCGCAAGAAGGGCGTGGTGAAGGAGAAGGAGGGCGAGCTCAGCGCGCTGGCCATCCAGATCGGCGAACCCATCGAGCGCTTCATCGAACGCTGCGTCGCGGTGTCCAAGCGCTTCCGGCTCTACGAAGAGGCCAAGCAGCGCCTGTCGTGCGGCAACCTGCGCCTGGTGGTGTCGATCGCGAAGAAGTACCGCAATCGCGGCCTGTCGTTCCTCGACCTCATCCAGGAAGGCAATGCCGGCCTGATGAAGGCGGTCGAGAAGTACGAGTACAAACGCGGCTACAAGTTCTCGACCTATGCCACGTGGTGGATCCGGCAGGGCATCACCCGGGCGATCGCCGACCAGGCGCGCACCATCCGCATCCCGGTGCACATGATCGAGACCATGGGCAAACTGCGGAAGATCCAGAAGGACATCCTGCAGGACACCGGTCGTGAGGCGACCATCGAGGAAGTGGCCGAACGTGCCGGCATCAGCGTCGGCGAATGCAAACGCGTCATCCGCGTGTCGAAGCACCCGATCTCGCTCGATCGTCCGATCGGCGACAGCGACGACTGCTACTTCGGCGACTTCCTGGAAGACAAGAGTGCGGAGAACCCCGCCAACATCAGCTCCAACGAGCTGCTGAAGGAGAAGATCACCGAAGTGCTCGACACCCTCACCGATCGTGAACGTGAGATCATCTGCCTGCGCTACGGCATCGGCGATGGCTACACCTACACCCTCGAAGAAGTCGGTCGCCGCTTCAACGTGACGCGCGTGCGCATCCGCCAGATCGAAGCCAAGTCGATCAAGAAGCTGCAGCATCCGCTGCGCAGCCGCAAACTCGAAGGCTTCATCGACACGAAGGCGCATTAGGCCTGGGGAGTTCAGGCCTGTTTTCGCCGGGGGCGAAAACACCCCGCTGCGCGGGGTTGCCCGGCTGCGCCGTGCAGGCCTAAGTTTGTGGTCAGGGGGTCTGGCGACCCCCCGACAACGCGCCTCCGGCGCTGCCCCCCTCGAGAATTCACGGCCCTGGTCGCCTGCGGCGACGACCCCGCTGCGCGGGGTAGCCCGGCTGCGCCGGGCGGGCCTGCGTCTGGGGCTGGCCTCCGGAGGTCTGGCGACCCCCGACAACGCGCCTCCGCGCTGCCTCCTTGAGTATTCCTCGCTCTCGTCGCCTGCGGCGTCGAGCTGGACGTGTTCATGAAGGGCGGACCGCTGCTCCACTTCGCCGCGGTGGCTGGTGGCGGGCGTGAGGATCGGAAGGTAGACTACCCGGCCATGTCACCTGAACTCCCTTTTACCATCATCCGTCGCCCAGACCGCATGAGCATCAGCATCCATGCCGATGCGGGTCAGCACGAAGGGCTGGTGACGGCCGACAGCTACAGCTGGATCGAAGGCATCACGGGCACCGTCGAACTCGATTTCGCCAATATCCCCCAGGTGAATTCCATGCTGGTGGCCTGGCTCTTCCATCTGGTCCAGGCCGGTCGCCTGACCAGCCTGGTGATCAACAACGCCAACACCTTTGTGATCCGCCAACTCAAACAGTTCTACCTCGATCGCTTCGTGACCATCACCTACGGCGGGTGATGGGGGCATAGATCGGCCTCCCTGCTGCAGTGGAGGTGATCAGGGATGTGCCGGGGGCGCCGGTTTGGTGAAGTTGAAATCCAGGTTGCATGATGCCACGTCGATGCCACTCACCGTCAGCCACAACAGCGTGCGCAAGGAGATCACCGATCCGACCTGGCGATCCTTGCCCGGGACCGGTGCGGCGATGCGCAGCTCCGGGAGATGGATGCCCATCTCGAACACCGGGATCTGGCTTTCATTGATGATGATCTCGGTCTGGGCCTCCATCATCGGGGCAGCATTGGGCGGCGCGGCGCGATCGAGCATCGCCAGGCGCAGGGGATAGGTGCCTGGCCGTTCCACCTGAAGACGGATGTAGGCCTGAAGGGAATGCATCACCAGTTCGTCGTTGGGCGTCTGCCAGTGGGTATAGGTGCCGGCGATCACCCATTTCCCCTGATCGGT
Organism: Planctomycetota bacterium; assembly: GCA_031425255.1. Classification (GTDB taxonomy): domain Bacteria; phylum Planctomycetota; class UBA11346; order UBA11346; family UBA11346; genus BOG-1363. Next base: position 1,068 of record JANPIY010000364.1, on the reverse strand, counting down.
GCGGTACACCTGATCGCACAGGATGAGGGTGCCACGGATCTCGCGGAGGGGGGCGTCGGTCATGGCGGCAGTGTCGTGGCCATCCGCACCAGGCCAGGGGGCAGTCGCGGACATCTATTGCCATGACCCGGGTCAAGAGCCGCCAGGTGCTTGAATCCAGCCACCTGGATGGCGGTGCCGGAGCGTAGATGGCGGCAGTTCACCTCGAGGGCAGCGGTCAGGTGTATCCCTTGACCAGCCGGGTACCGGACGAGACGGGCAGGTGGCTGAGCGCTTCCTCCATCGTCGCGCGGCTCCATACCGTGATGCGGGCATGGTGCAGGAATCCAGGAATCGTGCCGAGCTGGCGGATCCGGATGCCCTCCTGTGCCAGCTGTTTGACCAGTGCGGCACAGGCACGGGCATCTCCTGGGTCGACCAAGAGGAAATTCGCCCGCGACGGATGGACGACCCATTCCGGTATGCGTTGGCGTATCGCCTGTTCGAGCCAGTCTCGCGTGGTGCAGATGTCCGCGATGATCCGCTGGGTGTCGGGCTGTCGGACCAGGCAGTAGTCGAGATAGGCCGAGGCGAGTCCGGAAATGGCGTTGACGCTTCGCCAGCGTGAAAGCGCCGCGATGTGTTGTGGGGCAGCGAACAGCACGCCGATCCGCAGGCCGGCTGCTCCCAGCGACTTCGAAAACGATTTGACGATGACCAGTTCCTGATGGTCGCGTAAGAGTGGCAGGTGGGAGATGCCGGCGAAGTCGGCATAGGCCTCATCGATCACCAGCAAGTGCCCGCGATGAGCACACGCCGCAGCAAGGTTGGCGACCTCAGTAACCGGGTAGCACCTCCCGCAGAATCCGTCGGGATTGGTCAGGACCGCCACCGATGGACCATGCGCCGCCAGCGCGACCGAGAAGCGGCTGATGAAATCCGGATCATCGGGAACAAAAGGTACGGGAATGACCTGCGCACCAAAGAGCCGACCATAGCGTTCATAACGATCGTAGTTGGGCGTCTGCAGGATGATCCTGCCAGCCGGTGGCACCAGCAGCGAGCAGATCATCTTGATCGCGTCATCCG
>JANPIY010000363.1:0-3264 GCA_031425255.1 Planctomycetota bacterium | reverse complement strand
GTCGCCAGCGGCAGCGCCGCCATCGTCGCCGCTGGCGCCGATGTGGCAGTGCGCAAACACGTCGATGGCCGCGGCCTCAATCCCAGCCTCGTTACCTGGCTGCGCGGCCTGCGCCCTGGTTGAGGCCAAGGCTGGAAAGCTGAGATGTCTGGCCGCAGAGACGCAGAGGCGCAGAGGTGAAAAAGGCTCTCCTGAGGAAAAACTCACGAACGGTCCAACCGCAGAGGGCGCAGAGGCCGCAGAGGTTAGATGTCTCGGTTCTGCGCCCTCTGCGCCCTCTGCGGTTGGAATTGCCTTCTTGCGAGGAAGGTAGGTATGAAACCCGCGCTTCTGCGGCCGATTCTTCTTCGTCAGCGTCACACCATCGGGTGTTGGCGGTTCCGCCCGTGATCCATCACAGCGGATTGCCGGTTCCCTCAGGCCACCGGCGGCTACCTTCCCGCGCCCATGGAAACTGCTGACCACCGCGTCGAGATGATCGGTCTGACCTTCGCGGAATTCAGCGCCCACCTCCAGCGCGAGGTCGGCTTCCAGCCGCGTTTCCATCGCGCGCTCTATCGTCAGGTGATGGCCACCGGCGGCTGCATCCCGGCGCAGGAACCGCTGTGGCAGGAAGCCGAACGCGGCTGCCCAGGCGTGCTGGCGCGGGTGACGGCGGCGGTCACTGGCGGCGCCCTGCCGGTGGTGGTGGACGAACGCAGCACGCACGAGGAAGGCATCGGCACCACCCGCAAGCTGATCTGCCGTCTCAGCGATGGCCGCGACATCGAGACCGTGCTCATCCCCATGGGCGGCGGGCCGGAGGATGGCGGCCACGCCACGGTGTGCGTGTCATCGCAGGTCGGCTGCAAGATGGGCTGCCGCTTCTGCCACACCGCGACCATGGGACTGATCCGCAGCCTCAGCGCGGCGGAGATCGTAGCGCAGGTCCTGATCGCCGCGCAGGTCGGCGGCGTGCGGCCGCGCAACGTGGTGTTCATGGGCATGGGCGAACCGCTCGACAACCTCGACGCGGTGGCGCAGGCGGTGCGGGTGATGACCGACGTCAATGGGCTCGGCCTGGCCCAGCGCCACATCACCATCTCTACCGTCGGCCGCGTCGACCAGCTCGTCCGCCTGCCGGCGCTGGGTCTCGCCCGCATCAACCTCGCGGTGAGCCTCAGCGCGGCCGACGACGTCCTGCGCAGCGAACTGATGCCGGTCAACCGCGTCCATGACCTCGGCCAGTTGAAGGCCGCCCTGCTCGACCATCCGCTCGGACCCGACCGCCGCATCCTCGTCAGCTACGTCCTGATGGAGGGGGTCAATGATGGCGATGAGCACATCGCGGCGCTGATCCGCTGGTGCGCCGGCCTGCGCGTGCTGGTGAACCTCATCCCCTGCAATCCCATCCCGAGCCGTCCCGAGCGGCCTTCCAGTCCCGGCCGCACCGAGGAGATCCGCCTCCTGCTCAGTGCCGCACAGGTGCCGGTGCGCCTGCGCCGGACCAAGGGCGTCGACGTCATGGCGGCGTGTGGCCAGCTCGGCGATCCGGCACGACGCCGCACAGCGGGAGCGACCCGGGTCTATGCACCGTCATAAATGATGTTTGACGGCGGGGGCCACGCGATCTATGCGTTACTCCGCCCTCGCGCGGGCGCCGCGCAGGAAGTGGTGGTATGATGGTCGGCAGTCGGAAGGTCCGGTGATCCATGAATCGTCTCCGCACGTTGGTGCAGGCTTCACCGATCGGGCAACTGGTGCTCGATCGCGAGGGCCGCGTGCTGCTGCTGAATCCGGCGGCGGCGGAGATGCTCGGATGGTCGATGGAGCTGTCGCTGCCGGCCGATCCCGCCTTTGCCGACCCGGTGTTCGCCGCCACCTTCAACGACCTCAGCCGTCGCGCCTGGGATGGTGACCCCCAGCGCGGGGTCGAGGTCTCCCTGATCGATGACGGCAAACGCCGGGTGCTGCGCGCCTCGATGATCGCCGGACTCAACGACGATCAGGACGCCAACCTGCTGGTCTTCCTCGAGGACATCACCGCCCGGCGCGACCTCGAACGGCAGCTCGCGCAGGTCCAGAAGATGGACGCCATCGGCAAGCTGGCGGGCGGCGTGGCCCACGACTTCAACAACCTGCTGACCGTCATCAGCGGCCGCAGCCATCGCATGCTGGCCAAGCTCCAGCCCGAGGATCCGCTCTGGCGCGAAGCCGACATCATCCACCAGACCAGCGAACGCGCGACCCGGCTGGTCGGCCAACTGCTCGCCTTCAGCCGCAAGCAGATCGGCCCGGTGCAGGCGGTCGATCTCAGCACCACCGTCACCGACATGGACAAGATGCTGCGCAGCCTGATCGGCGAAGCGATCGAGCTGACCATGCACCTGGCGCCCGACCTGCATCCGGTGCAGGCCAATCCCGCGCAACTGGAACAGATGGTGGTGGCGCTGGTGGTGAATGCCCGTGACGCCATGCCGCAGGGCGGACGTCTCACCATCCGCACCGACAACATCAGCTTCACCAACGAACAGGTGCGCGGCCGCGTGCAGGCGCAGGCGGGCAACCACGTGCGCCTGACCGTCAGCGATACCGGCGAAGGCATGGACGAGGCGACGCAGGCGCGGGTCTTCGAACCGTTCTTCACCACCAGGCCGCAGGGCAACGGCATGGGCCTGGCGACGGTCTACGGCATCGTCACCCACGCCGGCGGTTTCGTCAGCATCGAGAGCGCCCCAGGCAACGGCGCGACCTTCCAGGTCTTCCTGCCGGTGGCCCTGGTCGACGTGCGGGCGAGCGCGGTGCGCGAGCTGCCGCTCGACAGCGGCACCGAGGTGGTGCTGGTGGTGGAGGACGAGGACAGCGTGCGCGCCCTGGTGGTCCAGGTGCTGGAGTCGTACGGCTACCAGGTGCACGCGGCCAACAACTGGATCCAGGCCTTCGGCATCGCCAAGCGCCTCGACGGCAAGCTCGACCTGCTGCTCACCGACGTGGTGATGCCGCAGATGAGCGGCCGCGAGATCGCCGACAGCCTGCTGCCGCTGTGCGGCCGCATGAAGGTGCTGTACATGTCCGGCTACACCGACAGCGCCATCGTCCAGCACGGCGTGCTCGAACCCGGCATCCATTTCCTGCAGAAGCCCTTCAACCCCGACGTCCTGGTCCGCGCGATCAGGAAGGTGCTCGACGCTTAGAAACCCGAAGTCCGGGAGGCATCGCCACGGATTTCACAGATCTCACCGAGCGCATAGAGGTGACCAGCTCTTCTCTGTGCGCTCCGTGATC
>JANPIY010000362.1:0-2814 GCA_031425255.1 Planctomycetota bacterium | reverse complement strand
AGGTCGGCGATGGCCTCGGCTTGCGCGAGATCGAGTTTGCCGTTGAGGAACGCGCGTTGCGTGAATTCTCCCGGCTCGGCAGGCCGCGCCCCGAGGTCCACCAGCGCATCTGCCACCGCGGAGACGACGGCCGTACCGCCGTGCAGGTGAAGCTCTGCGCAATCTTCACCCGTATAGCTGGCGGGACCGGCAAACCAAAGGACCAGCGCGTGATCAAGCTGCTCGCCGTTATGGCACAGCCATCGCAGCCCTGCCTGGCGCGCTGGAGGCCGTCGGCATAGGCCGTCGACAAGATTGCCTGTTAGCGGACCGGAGATCCGCACAACCGCTATAGCGGCGCGCCCCGGCCCGGTGGCTAGCGCGAAGATAGTGTCATTATCGAACGCGGCCGGTCTCCTTCAATGAGAATGTGCTAATCGATGCGCCTGACTAGAGAAAGCCTGCCCTGAAGCGACCATTTAGCGAAGGTGAGGCCAACACGCATCCCCCGCTTGACGCCCCCGTGGCAGCGGTGCTGGATCACGACGGAACCACCATGAGCCCATGCCTCAACTCTCCTTACTGAGCCCCCTGGGCCACATCACCCTCTCAGAGGAGGACGGCGCGATCGTGGCGCTCGACTGGGGACGTGTGGAGGAGCAGGAAGCGACGCCCGGCCTCGCCGCCGCCCGTAACCAGCTACAGGATTACTTCGATGGCATGCGTCATGGCTTCGATCTGCCTCTGTCGCCAGCTGGCACGCCATTTCAACGCAGGGTCTGGGATGCGTTGCGGCAGATACCGCAGGGCGAAACTCGCAGCTATCTCGATTTAGCACGGAGTCTCACTTCGGGGCCACGCGCTGTGGGCCAGGCGAACGGCCGCAACCCTATTCCTATCCTCATCCCTTGCCATCGCGTCGTGGCAGCGGATGGGTCCATCGGCGGCTATTCCGGCCTCGATGGCGTCGCGACCAAGCGATACCTCCTCGATCTTGAACGCCGGAACCAGCAACGATGACCTTCGCAATTCGTATCCATGAATACGGCGGCCCAGAGAAGATGATCTGGGAAGAATTGCCCCGGGCCGAACCCAAACCAGGCGAGGCGCGTATCCAGCAGGAGGCCGTCGGCCTTAACTACATCGACGTCTATTTCCGCACTGGTCTCTACAAGGCACCGGCGTTGCCTGCCATCATCGGCATGGAAGGTGCCGGCGTGGTGGACGCGGTAGGCGATGGCGTGACCGAAGTCGCTGTAGGCGATCGTGTCGCCTACGCGTCGGGGCCCATCGGCGCCTACGCGCAAACGCGTTGCTTGAAGGCTGATAGGCTGGTGACGCTGCCCGACAGCCTGTCGAGCGAAACCGCAGCCGCGATGATGCTCCAAGGAATGACGGCGCAGTATCTCCTGCACAGCACCTACCCGGTGCGCGCTGGCCAGACCATTCTGGTTCACGCCGCGGCGGGGGGCGTGGGGCTTATTCTGTGCCAATGGGCGAAACATTTGGGTTGCACTGTCATCGGCACCGTTTCTACGCATGAGAAGGCAGAACTGGCCCGCGCCTCCGGCGCCGACCATGTTGTTCTGACAACCGAGGATTTGCCCAGCGCCGTCAAGAGCATTACGGGCGGTGCCGGCGTGCCCGTCTCCTTCGACAGCGTGGGCCGCGACACCTTCATGCCAAGCCTGGACTGTCTGGCGCCCCGCGGCATGCTTGTAAGCTATGGCAACGCCTCTGGACCCGTGGCCCCGTTCGACCTGGGGATCCTCGCGGCGAAAGGCAGCCTCTATATTTGCCGCCCGACCTTGAACACCTACACAGCCACCCACGCTGACCTGACGGCCTGCGCCGCCAGTTTGTTTCAAGCGGTGGGAAGCGGCGCTGTCACGATCAACATCAATCAGCGCTACGCGCTCAAGGACGCTGCGCAGGCGCATCGCGACCTTGAGGCGCGGAAGACCACGGGCAGCACCATCTTGCTTCCCTGAGTTGCGGTGCTCCGACGGAAGAACCAATTGGATCTCAAGTCCGGAGCGCCTCAGGCCGTGCGGTCACCGCCACTGCTCAATGCCGCCTGGGCAGCCGCCAGCCTGGCGACGGGCACGCGGTATGGCGAGCAGCTCACGTAGTCCAGCCCCACCGACTCGCAGAAGGCAATCGAAGCTGGATCTCCGCCATGCTCGCCGCATATCCCCAGCTTGAGGTCGTTCTTGACCGAGCGGCCCTTCTCGCACCCAATCCGTACAAGCGCGCCGACCCCTTCGACATCGATGGAGACAAACGGGTCCTTCGGCAGAATGCCCTGTTCGACGTAGTCAGGCAGGAACTTACCAACGTCGTCGCGTGAGAAGCCGAAGGTCGTCTGCGTCAGGTCGTTGGTGCCAAAGCTGAAAAAATCCGCCGCGCCAGCAATACTGTCAGCGACCAGAGCCGCCCGCGGTAACTCGATCATGGTGCCGACCAGATACTCTAGCGTCGTGCCGGCTTCTGCAAACACTTGCGCCGCTACTGCATCCACCTGGGCGCGCGTGATATCGAGCTCGCGGCGCGTCGCGATCAGTGGGATCATGATCTCGGGTACAGGCGCCTGACCTTTTTCCTTGGCGACGATCGCGACCGCCTCGAAGATGGCACGGGCCTGCATCTCGTAAATCTCGGGGTAGGATATGCCAAGGCGGCAGCCGCGATGACCTAGCATCGGGTTGGCTTCCGATAGCTCCTCTAACCGACGATGCATCGTTGCTGGTTCGACGCCCAGCGAGGCGGCGACCTCGGCGATCTCGGCCTCACTGTGAGGCAGGAACTCGTGCAACGGCGGGTCGAGTAGGCGGA
>JANPIY010000361.1:0-5309 GCA_031425255.1 Planctomycetota bacterium | reverse complement strand
GGACCCGCCAGGCATTGTGCGGCTGACGTGCAAGATTCACGTTCGTGGGGCGCTGCGTTTGGGGTTGCGGGCATGAGCCTGCGGGTGTTCGTATGTTGAAAGCGACGATCGTCTGGTCGCTACGCCATCCGTGGCTGGTGTTGATCTTGGCGGGGCGTAGCGGGGCAGCGCCCCGCGAACAACGATCCCCCGAGCTCGCCTGCGCGAGCGAGCGGGGACCAGGCTTGGTTTCGCGCAGCGAAACATCCCGGCGCAGCCGGGATCGCATGTGCCCGATCGTCGCGCTTCGCGACGACCGCCGCAGGCGGCGAGCGGCGCTGCGCCGCGACGTCGGGCACAGGCGCAAGCCGCAGCTAATGTTCGTCGGCATGAAACGTCCCATCCGCATGGAAGTGTCCGCCCTTGGCTGAGCCGCCACCGCTGAGCGCGAGTTCGTAGACGCCATCGAGCACCACTTCGTCGCCGTCCTTGAGACCGGAGTTGACCACCACCCAGACGCCATCGTTGATGCCGAGGTCGGCGGTCAGGCGGATGACCTGATCGGGGTCCTTGGGGTCACGACGGAAGATGAGGCGCTTGATGTCGTCCTGCGCCACCGCCGCCAGCGGGATGGCGAGGTCTTCTTCGCCGCCCGCCACCACGATCTCGGCGACGGTGGTGACGCCTGGGCGGGCCCATGGCGTGGTGCCGGCAGGGATCACCACGATCGGCACGGTGCGGCTGACGGGATCGGCCCCAGGGCCGATCAGCAGACGGCCACTGAGACGATCGCCTGGCCCCTGCGGCGGCGGCGCGCTGATGGCGGCCGCCTGCCCAGGGCGCAGACGCGTCAGGTCGGCTTGCAGCACCTGGCCCTCGAAGCGCACGAGCAGGGGATCGACCACCGTCAGCACCAGGGTCTGGGCCTCGATCCAGGCCCCGGCGGTGACCGCAATGCTGGCGACGATGCCCGCGCGCTCGGCACGCACGCTCACGCGGTCCAGCGCCCGCCAACGCGGGACCTTGCCGGAATCCGGCGCGAGGTTCTCACCCAGGGCGACCTCGACCGGTTCCAGCAATTGCTCGACGCTGAAGCCGCTGAGTGCCGCCGCGGCGCGGAGTGCGAGCGCATAGGCCGCCTGCGCCGCTTCCTTCTCGGCCCGCGCGGCATCGAGTTCCGCCGTGAGACGCGACGGCGCATCGCCCTGGCGATTGAGTGCGGCATCGACCCGCGCGTGTTCGAGCAGGTGTTCGACCTGATGCTCCCCGCCTTGCGCACGTTCGCTGCGGGCCGTGGCCAGGCGCGCAGTCGCCTCCGCGAGTTCGCCGGCGCGGCCGCCGCCGGCCTGTTGGATGGCCTCCAGCGCGGCGACCCGTTCACGCCACAGCTTCTCGTTCGCGGCCAAGGTCTCGGCACGTTCCTGATGCAGCGGCGCGGCAGCGCCCAGGGCGGTCAGCGCGCGCTGCGCCTGCGCGCGTTCCGCAAGGGCGACGCTGACCGCGGCCTCGGCGCGGCTGAGCTGGGCGGCCAGGCTCGCCAGCTCGCGCTGGCGTTCACGCCACGCCGGTGAATCGAGCTGGTACAGCAGGTCGCCGATCGCCACCGCCTGGAAAGCGGTGACCGCCGGTTCGACCCGACCGGGCAACGGCCCGTGGCATGCGCGCACGGCTTCGGACGGCGACACGAAGCGGCCAGGCACGCGGATGGTCGCGGCCACCACGCGGTATTCCGCCTTCACATAGGAGATCGCCAGGTTGCGGCGGACGTTTTCGCCGACCGCGATGCGGTTGCTGGCGGGCGCCGCTTCCGCGTGGGCCTCCGGCGCGTGGTCGTGGTCGTGGCCGTGGTCGCCGCAGGCGGCGAGCAGGAGGCAGGTCGCCGCCAGCAGCCAGCACTGCCGCAGCGATGGCCGTGCGGAGCCCACCGCCGCAACGAGCGGGTCGAGGGGGAGCGCCCTGGGGTCGGTGGTTCGGATGGTCATGGTCATTTCCCCTCACGCGGTTCAGCCGAGCGCAGCGGCTCCTGCGTCATCCAGGCCGGCAGCGACAAGGCGATGAGCCGATTGTGCGCCTGCGCCAGCTCAGCACGCAGCAGCACCAGTTCGCGCCGGCAGCTCCAGGCGCTGTCGAGCACCTCGAGCAGCAGCGCCACATCGAGATCGCCGAGTCCGGCCAGGCGGCGCACATCGCCCAATTGCGCATCGATCAACGGTACCAGCGTCCGTTCCATCTCGGCGAGCCGTGCGCGCCGGTCGCCGACCACCAAGCGGGCGCGCGCACGGTCGTGCAGCGCGGCGGCATAGGCGGCCGCGACCTCGGCCGCACTGGCCTGGCGCGCGGCCTCGGCGCCGGCGACCGCCTGGGCGTTGCTGTTCCACAGCGGCAGGGTGAAGCCGAGGACCGGGCCCAACGACTGGTCGCCACGGTCGTCCTCGTAACCCAGGCCTAGGCGCAGGTCGGGATATTGACGACGGATCTCCAGGCGCAGACGGGCCTCCGCCACCTGATGGCCGGCCAGCGCCGCGCGCAGGCGCGGATCATCCGGCACCTGATCATCGCCCAGGCGCTGCATCAGATCCTCGCCCAGGCGCAGCGACGGATGCAGCGTGATCGACGCCTCCGGTGGCAGACCGAGCAGGGCGAGCAGGCCGAGCCGTTGCGCTGCGGCTTCCGCGCCCAGCGCCTGCGCGCTCTGAGCGGCGCGCACGCTGGCGATGTGCACTGCGCGCGCCGCCACCGCCGACAACTCACCGGCTGCGCGCAGGCGTTCGGCGATGTCGGTCAGGTCGCGGGCATCATCGGCGAACTGCCTGGCCTGAACCTGTTGCACCTGCGTTGCCGACCACGTGACCCAGGCCTCGCGCACCACCGCGAGGGTGCTCCATTCCTGCGTCAGCAGGGCCAGTCGCTGGCCATCAGCGAGGCGCTGCGCATGCGCGCGCTCCAATCCCAGGCGGCCGGACAGCGGCAGGCTGAACGACAACGCGCCCGCGAGTTTCCACGGATTAGCCACCGATTCGAGCGCATGTAATGCGCTGAGTTCAAGCTCCGGTGCACCCAGGGCTCCCGCCTCCCGCGCCTCGGCGGCGCTGATGCCCGCATGCGCCCGCGCGCTGGCGAGCGAGGGATTCCATATCAGCGCGAGGACCTCGGCCTCGCTGAGATCGATGCCGTCGGCGAGTTGCACCTGATCCGGCACCTGCGCCCCACGCTCACGCAGGTCGCGGGCGAAGACCGCCACCGCCTCGTTCTGCTGCTGACGGTTCCGCCACTGGGCATCGACAGCGGCGAGGTCTACCGGCTGTTCGCGGTAGGTCGCACAGCCGGAGGCGCACAGCGCCGCCATGCTCATCAGGACGGGAAGGGATCGGAAGGACACGGCTCAGCCCTGGGATGGTCGGCGGACGCCACCCCGACGGGGCGGCGCGATCGCCGTCATCACACCAGCAGACGGACGTGTCGGACGAAGGGATGCGGCGGTGGCCCACCCACCAGCTCGCGCAGCTTCAGGCAGCGAGTCATTGCGCTCTGACGCGCATCAGGCAACAGATCGATCACCAGGCACGAGGGCAGCGCGACCACCACGGGCAGGACATGGAGCTGGAAATCCGCGGTCAACGAGACCGGCAGATCGAGACAGCCATCGACTCCGCCAGCGAGATCGTCGCGGCAGTCGTGAATGTCGTCATGACTACAGTCATGATCATGCGCAGCGACGTGGAGACCGGCGTGCCCGCGGTCGACCAAGGCCATCTCGCCGTCCGCATGCCGGCAGACGAACCAGCCCGCGGGACAACACGACGCCGCCATCAGCCAGACCGCCACCCAGAAGGCGATGGCCCTCGATGAATGCTGCAGGTGATGGAAGAGGGTCATGGGCGTAAGGAGATAGCTCGGGTGCAGGAGACGCGCAAGCGGTGGTTGGCTTTCGGGTTTCACGCCCATCCCCTCAGAAGATCGCCACTCCGCGCAGGCTGCCGACGTAGAGATCGGGACGGGCCTCCTGTCCACCTGGGTTGACGAACCATTGGAAATCGGGCTGCAGGGTCAGCCAACCCGCAGCCTTGAAGCCATAGAACACTTCCAGCACACGTTCATCCGCATCGCTGGGCGCGCCGTCCGCGCGGCTGGTCTGCAACCAGGAATGGCTGATGCCGATGGTGTCGCCATCGCGGGTGGGGATCAGCCCGCACCAGGTCAGACCAAGTCCGAGGTGGCGGTGATAGACGGTGAGGTCCTCATCACTCAGGCCGAGTTGCACCCAGCCGGCGAGACCCTGCGGCGTCCGCGACCCCTGCTCCTGGGTCAGCATCATATCGCCCTGGAGGTAATAGCCGCGCACGTCGCTTTCGGTACCGCCATCGAAACGCGTGAAGGTGCCGGTGTGCTGCCAGGCGCCCACCACCAATCCGGACTGATGACCGCGCCGGCGATCGTCGTTGGTGAAGCCGGCTTCGGCGATCATGAACACATCGCTGCTGGGAATCGACAGCCAGGCCTCACCGGTCTGGGTGCCCTGCGTCACCGAGCTGCCGTCATACATTCCGAACCGCGCGACCCAGCCATCGAGATCGAGTCCCGCCATCGCCATCGTCGCGCTGTCGGGAAAGGTCGGCATGGCATAGGCCGTCGGTTCGCGCCGCGCGGCGGCGTTGATGAAGTCGCCGGCAAAGGGATTGCGGCCGAAGTCGCGCACGACCTCGTCCTTGCCCGCCTTGAGAACGAAGCCGCCATCGAAGAACGGCTGGAGATAGAACAGCCGACCGACCTGATCGCGGTCATCGGTGTTGAGCCACGACTCGCTTTGCAGGACCCCAGTCTCCCCCACCAGTTCGTCGCCAGCGACGGTCTGCCAGGCGGCGGTGATGCTGCCGGCGCCAGACAACCCGACGAAGGCGTCGAGATCGAGGGTGAGACCGGCTTCGAGCAGGAGCCGGATGCCCTTGCGCACCCCACTCACCGCCCCATCGCGGGAATACACCGCGCCGTCGACCAGCAGGCGGGCATCGATGATCAGGCCATGCCCGGCGAAACCCGAGCGCAGGCCCCCCATATCGCCAAGGAGGGTCGGTCCTTCGAGCGGGCCGGTCCCATTGGTCAGGGCGGGAATGGTGTCGGCAGCCATGGCGACCACGCCGGAACCACACCACAAGAGGATCGTCGGGAGGCGCATAGCGAGGGAGGACAGCGGATGGGTGCGGGAGCGCAAGCGCGGCGCGGGGGGAGGACAGTCGGTCTGGCGCCAACGCGCCAACGGCCAACGCCAACGGCAGCTCACAGCTCACAGCTTACAGCTCACAGCTCAGCTGTTCCCCGCGGCTTTTCTGCAC
>JANPIY010000360.1:0-14368 GCA_031425255.1 Planctomycetota bacterium | reverse complement strand
GTGGCCAGGTCGTTGGAGCGTTCAGTGCCGGTTCCTTCACCCGTGAACACAGCGTGTCACCACAGCTCGCCCATCGCCAACGCATCTTGGGCGACATCTTCGTCAGCGCGATCACCTGGCCCAGGTGGAATCCGCCCTGCGGCAGAGCGAACGTCGCCTCGCGCTCGCCGCCACCGCCGCCGATCTGGGACTCTGGTCCTGGAATTTCTCGAATCAGAAGATCTGGGCCACCGATCGTACCCGCACGATGTTCGGACTGACACCGGATGCAGTGCTGACAGCGGATGCATTCCTGGCGCTGATCCATGCGGATTCACGAGCGAACGTCGATGCCGCCATCGCCGATGCGATCGCCCACCGTCGCCACTATGCCTGCGAATTCCGCATCATCCGTCCCGATGGCGACGTGCGTTGGATCTCCGCCCGCGGGGAGCCCATGTTCGACGAGAGCGGCACGGCCACCACCATGACCGGCATCGTGCACGACATCACGCAACGCCGGACGACTGAGCTGGAGACCCTGGCGCTCCGTCGCGATCTCGCCCATGCCGCCCGCGTCACCCTGCTCGGTCAGCTCTCCTCCGCACTGGCCCATGAACTCAGCCAGCCGCTGGGCGCCATCCTGCGCAACGCCGAGGCGGCCGAGCTGCTGCTGCAGGAAGCCGTGCCGGATATCGAGGAACTGCGTGCCATCGTCACCGACATCCGTCGTGATGACGAACGCGCCGCCAACGTCATCAATCGGCTGCGTTCGCTGCTCAAACGCCGCAACCTGGAACTGGTGAGCATAGATCTCGCCAGTCTGATCAGCGAGGTTGTCGCCCTGGTGATGCAGGAGGCGTTGGCGCGGGACGTGCGGCTGCACGTCGACATCCCCGCGCCGCTCCCCGAGTGCCTGGGCGACCGTGTGCATCTCCAGCAGGTCCTGCTCAACCTGATCATCAATGCGATGGATGCCCTTCATCGGGCCAAGCCCGAGAACCGCCTGATCGTCATCGGCGCCCAGCGCAGCGGACCACACGAGATGGAGGTGCAGGTCCGCGACCACGGCCCTGGGATTCCCGACGCCTACCTCGCGAGTCTCTTCGAGCCCTTCTTCACCACCAAAGTCGAGGGCATGGGCATGGGCCTCCCGGTGTCGAAGACCATCATCGACGCGCATCGCGGGCGCATCTGGGCTGAGAACCATCCAGGCGGTGGCGCGCTCTTCCGCTTCACCATCTCCATCGCCGAGGATGGAAACGCGGCATGACCGCCATCGTCCATCTGGTCGACGACGATGCCTCGTTCCTGCGGGCGCTGGCGCGTCTGGTGCGGTTGTCGGGATTCACCGTGAGCACCCATTCTTCGGCTGACGACTTCCTCGCCACGCTGCTGCCGAGTGCGGCCGGGTGCGTGGTCGCCGACCTCGCCATGCCGGGCATGGATGGGATGCGCCTGCAGACGGCGCTCCGCGAGGCCGCGAGCCTGCTGCCGGTCATCTTCCTCACCGGGCACGGCACCATCCCGGCGACGGTCCAGGCCATGCGCCTGGGAGCGGAGGATTTCCTGACCAAGCAGGCCCCCAAGCAGGACCTGCTCGCCGCCATCACGCGCGCCTTGGCCCGCAACGCCACGGCAGTGGCGGAACGCGAACGGCAGCGCTCGCTCCAGGACGCGTTCCGCACCTTGACCCGCAGGGAACAGGAAGTCATGCACCTCGTGGTCCAGGGCAAGCTCAACAAACAGATCTCGGCCGAGCTCGGCATCCACGAACGCACGGTGAAACTGCACCGCACCAACCTCACCAGCAAACTCCAGGTGCGTTCGGTCGCCGAGCTGACCCGCCTGGCGCAGCAGGCCGGACTGCTGGCGCTACGCTGACGGATGATCACCGGAAGTAGTTGTATCGGAGTGGCTGCGCCACCCCACGCTGTGCCAGCGCACGCCGCATCGCGAGCACATCACGCACGTGGGACCCGTTTCAAGAGAAGGAGTCCCGCTGGCCACCAATCGAGAAGCGTTGTCGGAGCAGGTCGGGAAGGACCTCCAGATATCGTGGAACACGCGCCCACATCGGGTGGTTCAGTATGGCCTCCCACCGCGTCTCCGATGCCCACGTTCCTCAGGGTGGGCGCCATTTTCTCAGGACCTGTATGATCCGACCGTTCCCATTCTTCGTGCTGATGCCCGCACTGGTGGCGTGTGGGCCGACCGCACGCATCGAATCATCGGCCGATCATCCGGCCAATCCGCAAGCGGAAGAGGCCCCGGTGCCGACGCGTTCGACGGTGCTCGACGGCGGAACGCAGCTGGTCCCCTCAGCGCCGGGGGCGGCGGCGGACGAGCACCTGCACACGGGACATGGGAAGCCGCCTGCTCCGAACGCGCCCGCCTCCGGCAAGTCTGCTCCCACCGTTCCGGCCCCCGGCCTCGAGGAAGACCACACGCGACATGCACCCCCGGCAGCGAAGCCCTGATATGCGGCTCCTCCAGGGGTGCAGTCCGCTGGTGGTGATCGTCGCGTTGGCGGGCTGTGGGTCGCCACCGCGCGACAAGGGTTTCAGCGACGTGGCTTCGCTCGTTCAAGAGCGCACCGGGCGGACGGTGCACTGGCACCACGGCTCCGCTGATGACGCGCAGGTAGCGAAGGCCGTCAGCGACCTCCTGGCGCAGCCGCTCACCCCCGATAGCGCGATCCAGGTGGCTCTGCTCAACAACCCCAGGCTGCATGCCACCTACCAGGAACTGGGGATCAGTCAGGCCGATCTGGTGCAGGCAGGCCTGCTCAGCAATCCGACCCTGGTCGCGGGGGTGAAGTTCTTCAGCGCTGGCCCGGTCGTCGAACTCTCCCTGGTCGAGAACCTTTTGCAGGTCTTCGCCCTGCCGGCGCGCACCCGCTTTGCCGAAGCGCAGCTGGCGCAGGCCAAGGCCACGGTCGCCGGAGCCATCATCGACCTGATCGCCGACACCAAACGCGCCGCCATCAATGTACTGGCCGCCGAGCAGATGCTGGAGCTGCGACGTACGGTCCTGAGTTCGCTCGATGCCGCGGCGGAGCTCTCCACCCGCATCCATGCCGCCGGCAACAGCACGGCGCTCGAGCATGCCGCTGATGTGGCGGCTGCGGCGCAAGCGCGGCTGGTGGTGGCGGATGGTGAAGACGCGGTGCTCATCGCGCGCGAGCGTTTGGCCATCGCCATGGGCCTGTGGGGAGCCGATGCGACTCGATGGACCATGACCGGACGCTTGCCGGAGCTGCCGTTGGCGGACGGCACCGAGGAGGGGACCGGCATGGAGCGGCAGGCCATCAGCGCCAGCCTCGACCTCCTGGCGATGCGTGAAGGCGCACGTGCGCTCGGTGAACGTTATGGCATCGAGCGCCTCGATGCCTGGTTTGGCGGCCTGGACGTCGGTGTGATGGGTGAGCGTGAGAGTACGGGCGAGTGGGGATTCGGCCCCGAGGTCGGCCTCGCGCTCCCCATATTCGATCAGGGGCAGGGGCGCCGAGCGGCCGCCAGCGCACAGCTCGAACTCGTGGCACGACTCTACCGGGCACGGGCGGTGGAACTGCGGTCGCAGGTGCGCATCGCGCGTGCGCAGGTGTGGTCCGCCTATGCCCGCGCCCAGTTCCTGCGCATGGTGCTCCTCCCATTGCGAGCGCGCATCGTCAAGGAATCCATGCTGCACTACAACGGCATGCTCATCGGACCGTTCCAGGCGCTGGAGGCCCAGCGTCAGGAGATCGAGGCCGGCGGCCAATATCTCGACGCGCTTCACCGGTATTGGCTGGAGCGCGCCACGCTCGAACAGGCACTGCAGGGGCGTGGAACCGCGAGCGGCACGACTGGGTCGAACACCCTTCCTGAAGCCACCTCGGAGAAGCGACATGAGTGACCAGGTCAGCCGCAGGGCCTTGCTGTCCACGGGATCCCGCGCGCTGGCGGGCGGTGCCGTGCTCGTCGGTCTCGGCAGCCGCCTGGGGGCGTTCGACACCGCCACGTCCGTCACCCTGCCACCCGCGCACAGCGCCCCTGGGGGCAAAGACTGGCTCGAACCCGGGCAACCCGGAACCCATTACACGCCGGTCATCGTTCCCAACGGCACGACCCTGCCGTGGACCATCGTGGATGGCGTGAAGGTCTACCACCTGATCGCCGAGGAGGTGCGGGGACACGAATTCGCTCCCGGGCTCGTGGCGGATTGCTGGGGATTCAATGGCGTCGTGCACGGTCCGGTGATCGAGGCGGTGGAAGGCGATCGCGTCCGCATCTACGTCACCAACCGCTTGCCGGCAGCGACGACCGTCCACTGGCACGGGGTGCTCTTGCCGAGCGGCATGGACGGGGTGGGTGGCTTGTCGCAGAAGGTCATCGAACCCGGGCAGACCTTCGTCTATGAGTGGACCTTCCGTCAGTACGGCACCCTGATGTACCATTCGCATCATGATGAGATGACCCAGATGGCATTGGGCATGACCGGCATGATCGTGGTGCATCCGCGTCGACCGGTGGGACCGAAGATCGATCGGGACTTTGCGCTCCTCCTGCACGAGTGGCGCATCAACCCGGGTACCCGTCGTCCCGATCCCAATGAGATGACCGACTTCAACGTGTTGACGTTCAACGCACGGGTCTATCCGGGGACCGCACCGCTCGTGGTCAAGCGCGGTGAACGTGTGCGTTTGCGCATGGGCAATCTGAGCGCCATGGATCATCACCCCATCCACATCCATGGTCACCACCTGGTGGTGACGGGAACCGATGGCGGCCAGGTGCCGCCGACCGCCTATTGGCCAGAGACCTCCGTGCTGGTGCCGGTCGGGTCCGCCCGTGATGCGGAATTCGTCGCCGATAACCCTGGGGATTGGGCGCTCCACTGCCACATGACGCACCACGTCATGAACCAGATGGGGCACGGCCTGCCGAACCTCATAGGAATCGACACCACGGGCCTCGATGAGCGCATCCGCCGTCTGCTTCCCGGGTACATGACCATGGGCCACACCGGCATGGCAGACATGGGTGAGATGGGCATGAAGGTGCCCCCCAACAGCTTGCCGATGATCGGCGCTCCGGGTCCCAAGGCATACATCACCATGGGTGGCATGTTCACCATCGTGAAAGTGCGCGAGAACCTCACATCCTATGAGGATCCGGGGTGGTACGTTGATCCTCCCGGCACCCTCGCTCTTCCGGCCACGTCCGAGCAGCTGAGCCGCGATGGCATCCGGCTGTAAGCACCGCTGCACGTCCATGCGTCCGTGAGCGCGAGATCAGCGACCCATGCGGGACCTGTACGCTCCATCAGGCGATCATCCGGGAATCCCGCCTCACCACCGCCCGTGAAGCGAGAAGGCTGCAGGCGGATCCAGAATACCGGTGTAAGCAGACCCGCGCGCTGCTCGCTCGCAGGCCGAAGATCCCGGGCAAACCGCTCATGCCGCGGTTGCCGGCCGAGAACCTCGGCTCAGGAACATCGGCAGTCGCGGCACCCATCGCTGGCGCACATCCCACAGGCTTCGGTCAGGAGCGTCTTCAATTGCTGGCGTCCGCGGTGACGTCGGACGTTCACGGCATTGGCGCTGATGCCGAGCTCGGATGCCACCGCTTCGCTGGTGCCGCCGGACAGGTCGACCCGGCGCATTGCCTCGGCGTTGTCGGGGGAGAGTCGATCCAGCAGCGCGCGGAAACAGTGGCACACGTGGGCTTCGTCGACCGCCGGTGCGGCGTGGTCGGCGAGGATCTCTTCACGCCGGGCAGGAGATGTCGCGAGGTCGGCGATGCGATTGCGCAGGATGCGGTAGAACCAGGCGTCCAGCCGTTCGTCATCGCGTATGGAATCGATGGCGCGCGCGGCGCGGGCGAAGGCATCCTGCAGCACCTCGTCCGCCTGGAGCTCGTCGCGCACCCGCCCGCGCACGAACGCCCGGAAGCGATCGAGGTCGTGGGCGAGATGTTCCAGGCGCGGGTCCGGAAGTGGCTCAGTCATGGTGGCGAGGGTAGGCCGGTGGGCACCGACACCAATGGCCGCTCGGGCATACGCCACGTCAGGCCGCCGCCGTCGCACCATAGCCCGCTTCCAAGATCGCAGTGATGAGGGCATCCGTGGTCGTCGCGGTGTCGTGCAGCACGGTGGCCCCGCGGTTCTTGCGGTCGACCGTGACGCGGATGACGCCCGGTAGGGAGCGCAAGGCCTCATGGATGTGGTGTGCGCATGAGCTACAGGTCATGCCGGTGATGGACAGGGTGGTGTGGTTGGTGGTCATGGGGGTGCTCCGCAGGAGATCGAGTGGGCTGGCGATGGGCTGACTGCGTGCCATCTCCCGGATTACCGACCATCTATCAATGATTGCAGGTAATGGTCGCTCGAGCTGCCGGTCAGCAGTGCGACGAGGACCATCATGAGCACCGCACCAGCCCCCATCGACCTGCAGATCGCAGGTATGACCTGCGCCGCCTGTGTGCGGCGTATCGAGAAAGCCCTGAAGCGCGTGGACGGCGTGCAGGATGCCCGGGTGGATCTCGCAGCCCGGCGGGCCCGCGTGACCCTGCACGGGCAGGGCACGAGTGTGAGCGCACTCGCCGCGGCCGTGGCCGCTGCCGGCTACCAGGCCACCCCGTGGTCGTCGGCGGCTGCCGCAGGAGCAGCCGACGGCGAGACCGCGCGTCTGCGGCGGCAGGTAACGTTGGCGGCGGCGGTCACCATTCCCCTGGTGGCGATCGCCATGTCGCACGATGCTCTGCCGCTGTTCGCCACCTGGTGGGGCGGCCTGCTGCAAGCGCTCATGGCGAGCGTGGTCGTGTTCGGCCCCGGGCTGCAGATCCTCACGCCCGCCGTGCGTGCGCTTCGTCATCTGACGGCCGATATGAATACGCTGGTCTCGCTTGGCGTCCTGGCGTCCTGGGGCTACTCCACCGCATCCCTGCTGTTCGCACCCAGCGGCAGCCACCACCTGCCGCCGCTCTATTACGAGGCGGCCGCGGCGATCATCAGCTTCGTTCTCGTCGGCAAGCTGCTCGAGTCGGGTGCGCGGCGTCACCTCCAGGATGCAGTGACCGGGCTCATGGCGCTGCGTCCGGCCACCGCACGTCGACTCGTCGACGGTCGCGAGGAGGTGGTCGCGCCGGAACAGATCGCGGCCGGCGATCGGCTGGTGGTGCGTCCAGGCGAACGGCTTCCCGCTGATGGCGAGGTCGTCGCGGGGACCTCGACGATCGATGCCGCCCTGGTGACCGGGGAGAGCATGCCCAGCGAGGTCTCGCCTGGGAGCGTGGTCCGTGGCGGCACGCTGAATCAGACGGGCGTCCTGGAAATCGTCGTGAGCGCGGTCGGCGAGGCCTCGACGCTCGGGCACATCATCCGTGCGGTGAACGATGCCCAGAGCAGCCGGGCGCCCATCGCCCGCATCGCCGATCGGGTCAGCGCCATCTTCGTGCCCATCGTGCTGGGCATCGCCTTGCTCACCCTGGTGGTCTGGCTCCTCATCGACGCTTCTCCCGCGGGCATCGCGGCGGCACTGGCCCATGCGGTAGCGGTGCTGGTGATCGCGTGCCCCTGTGCCCTGGGGCTGGCCACGCCGGCGGCGGTGGCGGTGGGGACCGGTCGTGCCGCGGAACTCGGCATCCTGTTCAAAGGCGGTGCGGCCCTCGAGGCGGCGAGCCGGGTCGATCTCGTGCTGCTCGACAAGACCGGGACGGTCACCACCGGCCACCCGCAGGTGACGGATATCGTTGCGCTTTCCGGCATCGCCACGGAGCGGCTGTTGGCGGTCGCCGCGGCGGCCGAGCGTGGCAGCGAACATCCCTTGGCCCGCGCCATCCTCAGCGCTGCGGTCGGGCGTGGGCTGGATGATCTGCCAAGCGCAGACGTGCAGGCGCTTCCCGGTCAAGGACTGCGTGCACGCGTCGCGGGGAGCGACGTCCACATCGGTACGGTGCGGTGGCTCGACGCGCTCGGCCTGGCGGACCAGGCCTTGATCTCGGCAGCCGATGACCTGGCACTACGTGGACGCACACCCGTCGCCATCGCCATAGCGGGCTCCCCCGCCGGCGTGCTCGGCCTGTTCGACACCACCCATCCTTCGGCTCCAACAGCTCTTCAGCAGCTACGCGATCTGGGCATCGAAGCCATGCTGGTGACCGGTGATCGCGCAGAGCCCGCCCGCGCGATCGCGGGTGAACTCGGCATCACCATCGTGCATGCAGAAATCTCGCCGTCAGGAAAGGCGTCGCTGGTCGCCCAGGCCCGGGCGCGAGGCCGCACGGTCGCCATGGTCGGTGATGGACTCAACGATGCGCCAGCGCTGGCGGGTGCCGATGTTGGAATCGCGATCGGGACGGGCACCGACGTGGCAAAGGCCGCCGGCGATGTGGTCTTGATGCAGGGCGGCATCGCCGCCCTCCCCGTCGCCCTGTCCTTGGCGCGCCGCACCCTGCGCACCATCCGCGAGAATCTGGCCTGGGCCTTCGTCTACAATCTGGTCGGAATCCCGCTGGCCGCAGGGATCTTCGTTCCTTTCACTGGCTGGTCGCTCTCCCCGGTGTTCGCCAGCATCGCGATGGCCTTGTCGAGCGTCTCGGTCCTGGCCAATTCGCTGCGCCTGCGTCGTGCCGTCCGCCGAGGGCCATGACCCAGCAACGGGCTCAGAGCTGGTTTCATAACCCATCCCTACTGCGCCCGGCCCTCGTCGGCTGCGGCCGCGTCAGACGAACCATGTGGTGCTCAACATGGCCTATGGCCATGCCTCCGCTCCAAACGGTCCGTCTTCCTTGCCTCGCTCGACGATGGCTCGGGCTCGCTACGGGATGGGTTATGAAACCAGCTCTTATTCGCGAGCGGACTCTTTCGGGTTCTGGTCCGCCACTCCCGCGGTGTCCTTCGACCTCCTCATGCGCTGCCGCAGCGCGTGCAACTTGCCCCGTGTCCACGCCTCGAGCGGCGCGTGGACGCAACTGCAGAGGAACAATCCCAGCAGGAGCGCGGGGAAGCCGGGAACGAAGGGCAGCAGGATGCCGATGATGCCCAGGATGCAGAAGAACACCCCGGCCAGGGGATAGAGCAGGCGCTGATAGAGCGGGCGTCGCGGTGGCACGGGCGCAGTACATCACCACGAGTGGTCGGCACAAGTATTCCGGCCCGGCCGGTCGACGGCCCACCGGCCAGCCGGCCTCGCCGATGATCCGCTGGCCGCGGGCTCTCAAGGCACCGGTGTGGTCATGAAACGGTTCGAGCCGTCGTCGCTGTAACGATCCGCATGGCGCTGACAGCTCTGGCGGGCGTCATCCAACGAGAAGAAATAGGCATGATCCGCTGGCGGGGCCGGTGCCTTGGCGAGGCGATCCGCGCGCGTGAACTGCGTGAACCAGCGCTTGTCGTCTTCACCGATCACCACGTAGGTGCCATGGGCGGCGACCGCCACCGCGCGTTTCTGCGGCTCATCGAATGACCAGGTCAGGGCTGCCACGCCGCCCTCCCCGCAGCCTTGGGTGCGTCCAGGCGGCGGCGATCTCCCAGGATGCGCCGCCGGAGCGCGCGGTCGCCGCGCTGGTGGTGGGGGACCCGGTCTGACGGGCGGCCCGTCATGGACCGCTCCATGGCGCAACTCGGCCCGGAGCGGGCAGTAACTTCGATCGCACGGATACCATTCCCGTTCTGTTCGTACCGCCAGGTGTCTGCATTCGCGAAGTCTTCCCCCGCTGCACACGAAAAGCAATCGGAGCACTTCAAAAACCATCTACCGCGGGGTGTCGTGGTCGGCCGCGCCCACCGCCGGCGGAGGGGTTCCGGCGAGGCGGGTGGAATGAATGGGAAAGGAGGTGGACCGTGCGCCGCCAGGTCCCTATAGCATCACCCCCATCCCGCGTCGCGCGGGCGGTCCGGCACCCCGAAGGCCTCATGCTCCCGATCACCCCCGCGCGTTTCCTGGTGATCGCGGTAGATGACAACCCGTGCGATCTGGAACTCTTGAAAGAAGCCTTCCTCACGGTGGCCGACGATGTCCATCTGGAGGTCTTCACCGAGGGCGCTGCGGCGCTGGCCTATCTGAACAACGGTAATCACGTCGATCTGCTCATCACCGATCTGAACATGCCCATGCTCGATGGCGTCGATCTGCTGACCAGGCTGCATACCGATCAGAAGCTGAGCGGGCTGCCGGTGATACTCACCAGCACGTGTTCGAAGCGGGATCTGCCCGACGGCATCACCAGTCGCCTCCATGCCCCATACCTCTCCAAGCCGGACCAATGGGACGGCTATCTGAGCCTGGCGCGTCGGATCTCGGCGACCCTGGAGTCATTGCATCGACGTCTGCCGGAGATTTCCGTCGCCCAGCACCTGGCCTCAAGCCTGCGCACGCCACTGCCGATGGAAATTCCGACCGCCGACCGGTAGTGATGGCACGCCGCCGTTGTTGAGCGTGCTCAGGTGTTCGGCGATCATTCAGGAACGTTCACGTTTCGTGTGGGTTCATTCTGCCGGAAAAATTCGCGAACGGTCCAACCGCGGAGGCCGCAGAGTTGAAAAGTCCCAGCTCTGTGGCTTTCCAGGTAACTGGTGACGCTGAAAGTCCCTGGACCATCTTGGTTTCGCATCGGGAGGGAAAAGCGACCGACCACAAACGGGGATGGGGAGGATGAAAGGGATGTTCTGATTTCTGAGGAGGTCGGTCGACGCGGCCGAGCGATGCCGGTGATCCGCGGGCATCGTCATGAGGCGATCTTCCGCCACTGATCGAGGCGCGCGTGGTCATCGGATCGAGCATCCATCCCATCCTCTCCATCCCCGTTTGTTGTCAGCTCTGTTTCTGGATCAGTTCGCGGGTTCCTTCGGGCAGCAAGAACACCCATGGAGGCTGCAGAGCCTACAAAGTTACCTCCTCGCCTGAAGCGCCCCACATGGACGCCAAGGGACACTGCGGCCTCTGCGGCTGGAACTGACTTCGTGCGCGGAGTGCAACTATCAGACCCACACCAAACGCCGCAGAGCCATCTTCATCCGGCTTGCTCCTGCATGGCCGCCAGGCGCTGATGGATCCCGCTCACCAGTTCATAGGAATACAGCCGATCCTCGTGCGCGTACACGTGGCCGGTGAGGATGAGTTCATCGGCCTGGGTCGCAGCGATGCGGGCGCGCAGACCGCGTTCCACCGTGGCGACGGAACCCACCACGGCGAATTCCAGCATCCGTTCGGCGCCGGAACGTTCTGCCGGCGACCAATAGGAATCGATGTCGTCGATGGGCGGCGGCACCTGGCCGGGCCTGCCGCGGAGGAGGTTGGTGAAGGCCTGCTGCTGCGAGGTGAACAGCCGCCTGGCGACCGCATCGCTCTCCGCTGCCAGGACATTCACTCCGACCATGGCGTAGGGCTGGGCCAGGTGGGCCGACGGACGGAACGCACGGCGGTAGAGCGCCAGCGCGGCCATGAGATCGGCGGGCGCGAAGTGGGCGGCGAAGGCGAAGGGCAGCCCGCGCTCGGCGGCCAGGCGCGCACTGAACAGGCTCGATCCCAGCAGCCAGATCGGCACCTCCAGGCCCGCACCCGGGACCGCGCGCAGACGTTGCCCAGGATGCGCGGGGGCGAAGTAGCCCTGCAGCTCGCTGAGCTGCTCGGGAAAATCCTCGCCTGATCCCCGCCCATCCCGCCGCAGCGCCAGCGCGGTCGCTTGATCGGCCCCAGGGGCGCGCCCGAGACCGAGGTCGATGCGTCCGGGATACAGCGAGGCCAGGGTCCCGAACTGTTCGGCGATCACCAGCGGGGCGTGATTCGGCAGCATGATGCCGCCGGCACCGATGCGCATGCGCGCCGTGCCGCCCGCGACATGGCCGATGACCACGGCGGTCGCAGCGCTGGCGATCCCAGGCATGTTGTGGTGTTCAGCCAGCCAATAGCGGTGATAGCCCCAGCGTTCGGCATGTTGGGCGAGATCGAGGGTCTGACGCAAAGCATCAGCGGCGGTGGCGCCGCGCGGGATGGGGCAGAGATCGAGGATCGAGAAGGGGATCATGGCGGTGCCAGCATCAACGACGTCACGCCAGCGACTACGCCTGCCCTAGGAAGGTACCACTGCCGTACTGCGCTGCGAACGCGGTGAAGGATCATGGACGAAAGCGCGCGGAGGTCATGACGCGTCTGTGCAAAATGCAGGAGCGAGAAGTGGATGTATCATTTTTACACGGCCAGGGGTTGGAAAATTTGGCACAGCGATTGCCAAGATCTGCTGATGTTGAAACAACTGTTCAGCTACGCCCGTTCGGGCTGCAGACGCCGAGCGGCCACCGGACGTGGATCGGCGTCCTCGCCCATTTCGACGTGGTCCTGCCGACGCTTCCCTGGATGTGATGAAGCCTCCGCCGCACTCGCCACGGCGTGGCTGCAGGACGAAGGCGTGGGACCAGTCGAGGTGCTCAAGGAAGGACGCGTCTGGGCGATCGGCGAGGTGGTGATCAAGACCAGCAAACCACACCGCCTGCGCCGTTCAGCCGCCGCCTGGGAGCGTCTGGCTCCGGTCCATACTCCCGAGCCGCTGCTGCTCGCCAGCAAGCGCGGGCGCAGCGTCCTCTTCATGCGTCGCTGCCACGGGGTTCCGCTCAACCGTGCCTGGCATCGACCGGAGACGCGCGATGCACTCGCTGACCTCATCGCCAGCCTGATCGGACGCGGCATCATCTACGGCGACCTGCGTTCGCAGAACCTGTTATGGGACGGGCGACGCCTGTCGTTGATCGATCTGGAGAGCCTGCGCCCAGGATTGCACGGCCTGCTCTGGCGTCGTCACCTGGTCCGTACCTGGGCAGCGCTCCATCGGCGCCTGCCGGATCACGTGCGCGCTGCGCATGATCGCTGCTGCGTCGAGCTGGGCATCATGGATCTGGACCAGCATTGGGCGGCGGTGATGCGCCTAGGGCAGACTCAAGGCAGCGGCAGCGGCTCGGCAACCCGGGACGGACAGCGGCTGCTGGCTCGATGAAGACTCTGCGGCATTCAAGGTGGGGTATCTTTCTGCCCGAGGAACTCGCGAACTGATCCAGAACCATCCCCTGACAACAAACGCGGATGGGGAGGATGGAATGGAGGTCTGGTCCGACGACCACGGGCAATTCCATCAGTGGCGCCGAACCGCCCTCGACTATTCCGCCGGATGATCTCGCTCAATGAAGGCACCACGAGTTGCGGCCGTTCCCCTGAAAAGGGAGGAGCGAAAGCGGAAGGCATAGCCACAGAGCCCACAGAGAGCACAGAGGCGGGCAGAACCGCTGCTTCCTCGGTGCTCCCTGTGGGCTCTGCGGCTGACTGTCCGTCTCCAGTCCGGCACCGCTCGGCCGCGTTGATCGACGTCCTCAGAAGTCGGAACATCCCTTCCATCCTCCCCATCCCCGTTTGTTGTCGGTCTCCTTTCCCTTCGATGCGAACCAAGCTGGTTCAGGGACACGCAGCCTCCGCGCTTTGCGGTTTGAGCCCGCCTCCTCCCATTTGCCGCCGCTCATCCACGTTTCCATCTCCTTGGCCTCGGTGATGCATGCCTCGCTGTTGCGTCGTTGGTGTTGAACGGCGCAGGGCCGGTGGTTGCCGTCGCGTAGCGCGCCACCAAGACCTCCCCATGCCGGTCACCGTCGACATCCACTCCGACGTGATCTGTCCCTGGTGCTGGATCGGCAAACGTCGGTTGGAACAGGCGCTCACCGCCTTTCCCGTGGGCACCGCCACGGTGCGTTGGCATCCCTTCCAGCTCAACCCGGGCATGCCCGTGGAGGGCATGCCGCGCAGCGCTTATCGCCAGCAGAAATTCGGCAGCGCCGAGCATGCCCGCGCCCTCGATGCGCGCACGACGGTGGTGGCAGCGGACGAGGGATTGGCCTTCGACCTCGCCGCCCAGACGCGCACGCCCAACACCCGTCTGGCCCATCGCCTGATCTGGTGGGCTGGCCGCCGCGGTGGTCAGGACGCCTTGGTGGAAGCGCTGTTTCGCGCCTACTTCTCCGCCGGCATGGACGTGGGCAATGCCCGCACCCTGACGCAGGTCGCCACCGGGATCGGCAACGATGAGCGCGGGGTCGCCGCCTTCCTCGCCGGCAGCGAGGGCGCCGCGGAGATCGCCGCCGAAGAGGCCGCCATCCGCGCCCAGCGCATCGATGGCGTGCCCTTGTTCATCATCGACGGCCGCCACCGCATCGACGGTGCCCAACCGGTGGCGGTCTTCAGCGCGCTCTTGGCGCAAGCGGCGAGCGGCGATCCCCATTCGCCAGGTGGTCCTGAGGAGGGCAGCGATGACGCCGCCCAAGGCTGAGCACGGGGACGAGGCGCCTGACAGATGTGGCAGGTCCAATAGGCTGCGGCCATGACGACGGCGAAACACCTCGGTCCCATCTCCCTCGGCGTGTGCGTGCT
>JANPIY010000359.1:0-7487 GCA_031425255.1 Planctomycetota bacterium | reverse complement strand
GGTCCGGCGCCGTCGTAGAAGGGATTGTCGACGCACGGCGTGCCGTCGCGGTTGGCGCGCCCGACCTTCGCCGCCAACAACGTGAGGTCGACATCGACACCGGAACCGTTGCCGAGGTCGCCGATCGACCAGTAGAGCTTGCCATCACGGCCGAAGCCGATGCCACCGCCGTCGTGGTTCCGGCCGGCGGTCGGCAGGCCGGTAACCACATCGTCGCTGGCTGGAGTGTAGGTGTCGGTGTTGCCGCTGGCGTTCAGGCGGATGATGCGCTGCTCGCTCGCCGACACCGTGACGAAGAAATAGACCGCCTTGTTGGTGACGAAGTCCGGGTCGAAGCAGATCCCGATCACGCCGCACTCGCTCTCGTAGTACGGTGTAAAGGTCACGAACGGCGTCGGCAGCAGAGTGCCGTTCTGGATGATGCGCACCGCGCCCCTCTGGCAGATGACGAAGAGACGGTTGCTTTGGTCCGGGGCCCAGGCCAGGCCGGTGACCTGATCACCGACGTCGGCGCCGAAAGTGGTTTCACCGAAGGCGGTATCCGTTATCGCTGCCCGGGCGTCGCCCAACAGCAAGGCGAGCAGGAAGAGCGCCGGCAGGGGGCGGAAAGAAAGCATGAGTGGACTCCTGGTGCGGATGCAGGCGGTAAACCGCCTGTTCCATGCATGTCATGAAAGGGGTGCGCATGTCGCGGCGGTTCCGTAATCGCACCCGGCATGCCATCATCTTCGGTCGCTCCAGCGGCGGAATGATGGCATGCGCAAGGACGGACGCTGCCCGCGGCACACGACAGCGGCATGGCCCGTGCCTCCGATCGTGCGGCACACACGTTGAATATGAGAGAGATCGCCCTGCAATATGCAGGAAGTCAGGGCGCGATCGGACCGATGTAGCTGGTCGCCACCACCACGTGGTCGAACCACACCTGCGAGACCTCGAGATTGGCCTGGGCGCCGGTGCGATTCACGTACTGCTCCTGAGCGGAGAACACCTGCTCCATGTAATAGAGCAGCCAGAAGACGTTGGGTTTGACCTCGGCGTCGCTGCGCCAGGCGAAACCGGGAAACGGCTCGCCCTCGCCGGCGACGAAACGGTCGCGTTTCCACGCGCCGCGCGGCGTGCCCGGTGCCCAGCGGCCGATCAGCACGCCATCGATCCAGAAGGCCTGTTCGCCATCGGTCGCCGTAGGTGTGGTGTTGGCTTGCACCATGAACTCGACGCACTGCCAGCGGTCGCGCGGGATCTGCGCGGGTTGCTCCGGCGCGAAGCCGTTGCCATAGAAACTGGTGCCCTGCGGCCCCTGCCAACTGCGCATGCCCTGCCAATAGGTGTAGAAGTTCCACGCGCCAGGCGGGTCGTATTTGCCAAAGCCCGAACCCGGTTCGATGCCGGTCTGAAAGCTGTGCGCGCCATCGTGGCGTTTGCCGGCCTCGCCCTGTGGCCAACGCGGCGAGTCGCGCCACGCGCCGATCTTGACGAAGTGGTGGACGTACGGGTGGTCCTTGGCGAACTTCACGTAGAAACGCGCATGCATGCGGTCGACGCCCTGGGCGAAGAGTTTCCAGAGGTGGCCACCATCATTGCGTCCCTTGGTTGCCGTCATGCGCAGCGAGTGCTGTCCGCCGCTCGCTGGGGGCACGTTCGCGGACAAGGCGAAGACTTCGCCTGCGGGATTCTTGGCCTCGGTCCAATGCGCCGTGATGTCCGCCAGCGATCCGGCCTCGAAATCCTCAGCGAACAGCACCGCGGGATCTTCCGCGATACCGCGGTCTCCCGGGTAACGAGCGGCCAGGCCTGCGGGCGGCGCGTCCATGCCGAAGGCCAGCGAGCAGGTGGCGAAGATCAGGATGAGTCGGAGCATGCGGGACCTTAGGGGTGCGCCGCCAAACGGGGAGTGAACAACGCGACCTACCTGAATTCGACGTGGTACGGGCGTCCCTCCAGCTGTTAAGCTGACGAAGAAAAATCGGCCGCAGAGCCGCAGAGCCGCAGAGGAAAGGCAAAGCAGGGTTTTTCACCTCTGCGCCTCTGCGCCTCTGCGGCCAAATATCTTTGGCTTTCCAGCATTGATGTCCGCCCGTGGGATCGAGCTGCAGCAGCGATCTTCCCGCGCGAGGCCGCGCCGCTCCGCTATTACGGTGGATACAACTGCGACGCCGGCACCACCTCTTTCACCTGACCCAAGGCCTCCCACCACCAGGTGATTTCCCCGGCGCGGTCGAGGTCGAGGTAATCGATGCGCACGTCATAACGACGTCCGGCCTCGAGCAGGATGGTGCCGCGCTGGTCGGCGATGTCGGGGCGATTCCAGGTATCGATCAGCGCCTGGCCATCCACCCACAGGCGGACGCCATCAGCGGCACGAAGGGTGAAGAGGTGTTGCCCGGTGACGCGTGGCTGCAATTGGCCGCTCCAACGCACGCTGAAATGATCTTCTGGCACCGGGTCCAGGGGCGAGCCAGCCCAGTCGAAACGGATGTTCGCATCGATCCGGGTGGCGGCGAGACGGATGAAGGCCGCGTCGGCGTAATAGTCCCCCCGCAGACCACTGCCGCTGCCGCTCCAACCGTCGCCAGCGTGCGGCGTGGTGGTGAAGAGGCTGAACGGCTGTGTATCTTTGGCCACCGCGGCGCGCCCGCTCACCAACGTGGCATGAGCGTCACCCGCGCACCGCACAACCTCTACCGTGCCGTCCTGGACCGAGATGAAGTCGCTGTCGGTGCCGGTGCTGAGCAGGAAATTGGCCGCAGACACGGTCACGGACGTACGAGGGGTGAGGACTACCAGCGACTGGTCGGGCGGTTGTTGCGCCACCTGCGCCGTGAAGCCACCGTATTCAAGTCGTAGGCGTTTGGCAGTCGCCACACGTTCGATCACCAGCCTGCTCTGTGGTGTCACCGCCACCAAGGTCCCGTCACGAAAGACCACGGTGAGCGCATGCGAGCCGCTGATGAGGCGGTCGCCGCTGCGCAGGGAGCCGATGGCGTGTGCGGGGATGGTGGTCTGCTGACGGTCGATGACCGCGTCGCTACCTGCGCTCACCACGCTGGCGGCAACGGGCACCCGCTCCACCAGGATCAGCAGCGTGAGCAGCACTGCGGCAGCCATGCTGAGCGGCAGCCATCCGCGGAAGCGACGTGGTTGTACGGTGCTGCGCTGTCGGCAGAGGGCGCCCTGCTGGCTGCGCGTACGCACGCTGGCATCGTTCAGCGTTGCGAGTGTACGGCTGCGCAGGGCGGCCAGCGCCGACGGCGGCAGGTGGCGCGCCCGCAATGCGCCGGCGATCATCATCAGCCCGATGAAACGTTGACGCAGTGCCGGGTCGTTGCGCACCGCCAGGGCGAGTTGCGCCTGTCGGGCGGCATCCGGGTCGCCCGTCAGCATCTCCGCCAGCAACTCATCGGGCGTCGTCATCAGGGCAGGTCCGCGGTCAGGCGCTGACGAATGGAGGCGCTGAGATGATCGTGCAGGCGCAGCAGGCGGACCGTGAGCGCGTCTTCGCTGGTGCGGTGCCGGGCGGCGAGCTCAGCGATGGAGTGGTCGCTGCGGTACGTGTCATCGAGCAGCGCGGCAGCATCATCCGGAAGAAGCCGCAAGCAGCGGTCGAGCGCATCGAGCTCGGCCGCGATGGCCACATCGGCGGATTCAGCGGTCGCGCGTTCGAGCAGCACCTGACGTAACTCGCCGTCCGTCTCAAACGTGGCAGCGCCTTGGGTCCGCAGGTCCTGGCGTAGTGCGTCCATCGCTAAGGTTCGCAGCCAGGGATAAAACGGTTGGTGGCTGTCGTAGTGATCGAGCTGCAGAAAGGCCTCGACGAAGGCCTTCTCGACAACCACCTCGATCTCGTTGCACCGCAGCAGGCAGGCGGAGATCACGGCGCGTAGGCGGACCTGGTAGCGGTCGATGAGGATGCCGTAGGCCTGCCGGTTGCCGGCCCGGATCTCTGCCACCACCAGGTCATCGAGCAGGGGATCGAGGTCGTCCACGAAATCCTCCTGTGGGGAGTGCTAGGCCGTCATCGAGTCATTCATGGCTGCTGCGCCCGCCGGTGCGCCCGCGCCTGCACCCAGGCGCCGAGGGGGATGGTGATGAGTCCGACCAGGATGGCGAGCACCAGCTGTTCGCCTGTACCCTGTGGCCGGCAGAGCACCGCCATGCCCATCAGCACACCGGCAAAACCGATGAAGACGGTCTGCGCGATCGCGGCCCAGGGCGCCAGGCGCAGGCCGATCAGGCCCGCGATAAGGGCCACGACCACAGCGGAGATCACCGCCACCGAGGGCAGCGTGGGCAGCGCGGTCTTCAGCGCGCCGTAGGTCATGCCACCGGCGATCACCGCCATCTGCAGAGCGAACAGCAGCGGGTAGAGGAACCAGCCGAGGACGCCAGCCAGAGCCGCGCAGCACAACACGGCGGTCCAGGTCCACTCCACCGCCAAGCGCCCGTGGAGCATGAACAGCACCGTGGCGCCGACCATGCCGGCGGTGGTCAGGGCGGTGCTCCAACGGATCAGCCACCAGCCCAGCAGCAGCGGGAACAGTGCCACGGCGATGGTCAGCACGCCGAACCAACGCGGTTCGCTCAGCAGGTCGACCAGTGGCTGGATCGCTTGGGGTTCCGCGGCGGCGGCGCAGGTCCACGTGCCGGTGCAGAGCACCAGCGCGGCAGACGCTCGTCGGTACGGGCGGGCCAGCACGGCCTGGTGCACGCTCACTCGCGCGGCTTGCGCCGCGCCTCCCACCATTCGAGCCGTTTGGCAAGGTCCTTCTCGAAGCCGAACGGTCCTGGCGTGTAGAAGCGGCTGCCCAGCAGTTCATCGGGCAGACACTGCTGCCCGGCGAAATGATCCGCGGTGTCGTGGTCGTAGACGTAGCCCTGCTTGTAGCCCATTTCCTTCATCAGCTCGGTCGGCGCATTGCGTAGGAAGAGCGGCACGCTCGCCCCGGGGTGCGCCCGCACCGCCTCGGCGGCGGCGAAGTACGATTTGGTGGTATTGGATTTCGGCGCCGTGGCGCAGGCGATGGTGGCCTGCGTCAGTGGATACACGGCTTCCGGCAGACCGATCTTCTCGACCGCCAGGAGTGCCGACGTCGCTGTGCCGAGCACCTGCGGATCGGCCAGGCCGACGTCCTCGCAGGCGAAGATCACCAGCCGCCGGGCGATGAACATCGGGTCCTCGCCGGCCTCGACCTGCCGCGCGAGGTAGTAGAGCGCGGCCTGTACGTCGCTCGCGCGCATGCTCTTGATGAAGGCGCTGGCGACGTCGTAGTGGTTCTCGCCAGCGCGGTCGTGATCGCTCACCGGCGACGAGGCCACCTGCGCGACGGTGGCGGCGTCCACCGGGTCGGGCCGGGTCAGTGCCCAGGCACCTTCGAGGATCACCAGCAGCCGGCGGCCATCGCCGGCGCTCATGCGCAGCAGGGGATCGCGGGCGGAGTCGGCGACCGTCAGGCCGGGCAGGCCATGGGGATGGGTCGCCGCACGCTCGATGAGCGCGGTCAGCGCGGCCCCATCGAGGCCGTTGAGCGGGAACACCCGGCAGCGGGAGAGCAGCGCGCGGTTGACGGAGAAGCTGGGGTTTTCGGTGGTAGCGCCCACCAGCACCACGGTGCCGGCCTCGACGTGCGGCAGCAGTGCATCCTGCTGCGCCTTGTTGAAGCGATGGATCTCGTCGACGAACAGCAGGGTGCGTTGGCCGAGGGCGGCGACCTTGCCGGCTTCCTCGATCAGCTTGCGCAGTTCCGGCACGCCCCCGAGCACCGCGCTGAAGGGCGTGAAACGCAGTTGGAGCTTCTCCGCCAGCAAGCGCGCGAGCGTGGTCTTGCCACATCCCGGGGGTCCCCACAGCAGCAGGCTCGGCAGATGGCCCGCTGCCAGCAGACGGCTGAGGATGCCGTGCGATCCCAGCAGGTGCGGCTGGCCGACGACCTCATCGAGGGTGGCAGGGCGGATGCGTTCGGGCAGTGGGACGTTGGCGCCACCGGCGTTCATGGCGACACGCTGGCGAACACCCGCAGCGTATGCCCCAGGTCGGTGGTGATTTTGAGCATGACGTTGGTGGCGGACGCGGTCGAGACCGGGGTCACCGTCAAGGTCCAGTTGCCGTCGGCACGTCGCGCCAGCGTACCGGCGACGTCCGGCGACGAGGTGGTCACCTCGACGGCGCGTTCGTTGACACCCGCGGCCATGGTGATCACGGACTCCTGCGCGCTGGCGGCCTCACCGACCTTCCAGGTCAGGAAGGTCGGCGTGACGGTGGGGGCTTCGGGGAGGACGACTTTGAAATGGAGCAGGATCATCGCACCGCGGTCGTGATGGACCTGCACGGTCTTGTCCTGCGCTCCTGACAGTCCGGTCAGATCGAACGTCACCATGATCTCGCCCTTTTCCCCAGGCTGGTAGAGCCGTTTCTCCAGATCGACGGTGGTGCAGCCGCAGGATGCCTCGAGCGCGGTGATGGTCAGTGGGCCGGTGCCGGCGTTGCTGAAGGCGAAGCGGGCGGTGACGCTATCGGCGCCCGCCGTGGGCGTCAGCGAGACGGTCTCCTGCACGAAGGCCAGGTCCGCCGCCGGCAGCGACACGACCATCAGCAGGAGGAACAGCACGGCACGCATGCGTCGCAGGCTAGCGCGGCCCCCAGCGACTCCAGCGGCACGCCGCGAAGCTCCAGGGGGGCCAGGTGCTTTCGTCCCTCCCGGGCGCGGTCATCATTCCGCCATGTATGATTTCCTGCGTGGCACCGTCGCCAGCCTCGACGCCAGCGGGCACCTCAGCCTGGAGGTGAACGGCGTCGGCTATTCCCTGCGCATCAGCGAACAGACGCGCAAGCGCATCCCGCTCGACGGCAGCAGCGTGCTGGTCTACGTGCGCCTGGTGGTGCGCGAGGACGACCTCATCCTCTTCGGTTTCCACGATCCCGCCGAACGCGCTGCCTTCGACCTGCTGACCTCGGTCCAGCTGGTCGGGCCGGCGGTGGCCATGGCGGTGCTGTCCGACCTCGGCGTCGGCGAACTGCGGCGCGTGCTGATCAGCCGTGACGTCGCCCGCCTGCGCAAGGTCCGTGGCGTCGGCCCCAAAAGCGCCGACCGCATCGCCCTCGAGCTCGCCGACAAGGTCGAGCGCATCCCGGCGCCGACCCTGGCCGGCGAAGTCGGAGCCCCGACCACCGGAGCCCTGGCGGTGGAGGAGGTCCACCGCGCGCTGGTGGTGCTCGGCTTCTCGCCCAAGGACGCGGCGGATGCCCTGGCCAAGGCTGCCAAACCCGGCGTCGGGCCGGAAGAGCTGCTGCGCGCCGCGTTAGCGGTGCTTCGCTAGGCCAGCATACCTGCGGTTCACACCGAGGCTGTTCGACCAGAGTCATTCCTGGGGGAGAAGAAGGACAGCCAGCCACAGAGCCCTCAGAGAGCACAGAGCGGGGCATTCTTCGACTCTGTGCTCTCTGAGGGCTCTGTGGCTATGCCTTTCCGCCGAGGCTGTTCGACCAGAGT
>JANPIY010000358.1:0-7631 GCA_031425255.1 Planctomycetota bacterium | reverse complement strand
GGCCATCGAGGGCATCGGTTACGGCCTCCAACACTGTTTCATCTGGCCTGGCGATGATCTCCACGGCGAAGCCCTGATGGGCACTGAGGCCTATCCGTACCACGACGGCTGGCATGGCTGGTACGCACCGGCGGGTGCGGGTGCTCGCGGGCTGGTCTACGGCGGGGAGGTCTATGCCGAAAGCGGCTGGATCGACCACGACCTGCAACGCTACGCCATAGGCGGGCGCGTGATGTTGTCCGCGTTCATGCTGCGCACGGAGTGGAACCGCTTCTTTGAAACCCGTGACGACGGCAGCCACGACAGCCTGACGGTGGGAACCATCGATGCCGAACTGGGCATCACCATGACCGCGCACGCACGGCTCGGCCTGGGTCTGGGCGTCACCGTCACCGACGATTCCATCGGCAGCGAATCCGGCCTCTGCGGCGTGGTGGCGCTGGACGTCTTCCCGCTCAAGCCGGTGGTCGTGCACGGGGTGTTCACCTACGGCTCGGTCGGGGATTTCGGGACGGACGTGATGACCGTCCGCGCCACCGTCGGCGCCCTCTGGCGGCGCTATGAACTCTACGCCGGCTGGCAGGCCACCCGCATCGGTGCGGTCACCCTCGACGGGCCCACGGCCGGGCTGCGGCTGTGGTTCTGAGGCGGGCTCTGCGCCTCAATGATGATGGTGCGGCACCAACGGCCCCAGCCGCGGGTCGGCCTTGGGAATGGTGATGCCGGCCGCCACCAACGCGTCGACGCCACGTTCCATCGGGTGGCCGACGCGGTGCTGCAGGTGGTATTGCAGGTGGCCGGCGTCGATCGCGGCGACGATCGCCTGCGCTTCCGCCATCTTCCCGCCCCGCGCGAGCGCCACCGCTTCGAGCACCTGGAGTTCGCTGTGCGCGGGATTGGCGGCGAGGCCACGTCGCGCCGCCGCCAGCAGCGCCGGCTGGTCGCCACGGGCGAGCGCGACGTAGGCGAGGATGAGTTGGGGAAACAGGCTGGCGGGTTCGCTGCCACTGGCGATCAGCGCCTGGCGTTCCGCGGTGGCCAGATCGTTGCTGCCCAGAGCCGCGCGCGCGCTGGCGATCAGCGGCCAGAAGGCGCCGGGGTCCTGGCTGATCGCCTGCCGCGCATGCGCCACCAGGCGTTCATCGGGACCGTACAGCGCCAGCACCACCGCGGCGCTGGCGGGGTCGGCGAGGGCTCCATCTGACTCCGAGCAGATGCAGAACACCGCCTGGTGGGCCTGGAACTCGGTGCGCTGCATCAGGCCCCCAAGTGCGCGCCATCCGGCGGAAGGACCACCCTCGGTTACCAGGCGGGCGATCTCGCTGGTGAGCTCGGGTTCACCCAACGTCGCCGCCGCGTGCCAGAGGTGGACCAGGCCCTCGACCAGCAGCAGGCGCAGGGGATGACTGGCGAGCAGGGCGAGATCGTGCGCGCGCTGGGCCGGCACCAGGGTCAGGCCGATCTCGGCCAAGGCAGCGCGCCAGTCCTTGATCTCATCCGCCCACGGGCCGCTGCGACGCGTGCGCGCCAACAGGGTGTCGAGCGACGCGCGTTGGGCCGCGACCGCGGCCCGGCGCGCAGCCAGGTCGAGCGCCGCCTGCAGGCGCACCGTCAATTCATTGGCCTCCTGCAACTGCGGATGGCGGGTGGCGATGGTGCGGACCTCGGCCAGCACCACCCCGACCACTTCGGGATCGTCGAGCGACGCGGTGGCGGCGAGCATGTGCACACGTTGACGCGCGGCGCTGAAGGCCTCGCGCTCGACCGCCCACATGCCGATGGTGATGGCCAGGGTCGAGCCGACGACGGCGAAGGCGATGATGCGCGCCCTGGGCGAACGGCGCAGACGCATCCACGCCAACGCCAACGGCCCAGCCTGCTGAGCCAGGGTCATGCCGTCATCGAGCCAGCGTCGCAGTTCCGCCGCCACCACGCTGGCGTCGGCATCACGCGCGGTGGGATCCAGCGCCAGACAGCGACGCGCCAAGGCCGACAGCCCGCGTGGCAGGTCGCGGCGCTGCAACGGTGCGAGGTCGAGCGTCCCCGCGCGGCGTGGGCCCTGGCCGGTGAGGATGAACATCAGCAGGCCACCGAGGGCGAAGACGTCCATGCGCGGATCGGCCGCTGCTCCGGTGGCCTGCTCGGGCGCCATCCAGTCGCGCGTGCCGACGGTGACGCCGCCGCCTTCACCACGCTGGGCGGCGATGCCCCAGTCGAGTACGTAGACCGCGCCGAAATCCGCCAGCAGCACATTGCCGGGCGTCAGATCGCGATGCACCACGCCACGGCTGTGGGCGTAGGCCACCGCCTCGGCCACGCGCAGCAGGGCTTCGACGAGTTCCAGGCGCGAACGCCGGCCAGCCGGCACCACCACCTGGAGCGTCTCGCCTTCCAGGCGTTTCATGGTGAACGCCGGTTTGCCGTCGGCGCGCCCGACGTCGTAGATCGGGACGATGGCGGGATGTTCGAGCGCCGCGGTCAGCGCCGCCTCGCGCCGGAAGGCCGCTTCGCGGAGGTGGTAGTGCTCCAGGCTCTCATCGGCCTGGCGTGATTTGAGCGCCTTGAGCGCTACCACGCGATCGAGCGCGCGGTCGCGCGCGGAGGCCACCACCGCCATACCGCCGGTGCCGAGTTCACCCGCGGTACGCAGCCGGCCGGCGCCGCCGTCGGCGACGAAGCCCGGCGCCACCGATGATTTCATGCTCGCCAGCGCGCCGGTGTCCTCGCCGCCCGCCTCCTCCAGCAGGCGCTCGGCGACCTCGGCGGATTGGGCGTCGAGCCACTGCTCGACCTCGCCATGACGCGCGGCGCTGAGCTGGCCACGCAGGTAGGCGCGCAGATCAGCGGCGGCTGGGGCCTCAGGCATGGGTCCCCTCACGTCCAATCACGGCGCGATCTCCGCGCCTGGGGTTTCCTGTCTCCTGGATGTCCGTCGCAGGCGCCATTCCCAGAACCATGCAAAGAACACCGGGACGGAAAAGAGCGAAACGAAGTCAGCCATCATGCCGCCGATCACCGGCAGGACCATCGGACCCATGACCTCCGCGCCGCGGCCGTCGCTCCACAGCACCGGGATCAGCGCCAGCACCATCCGAGGACAGGGATGAAACGGATCGGCTCCGGCGAACGTCATACGCGTATGGATCCTCAGCAGGTCATTGCCGAGGTGCATCCGCTGGTGGTGCAGATCGTGCGCGGGCGGACGCTGCATCCCGAAGACGTCGATGACCTCAGCCAGGACGTCATGGTCAGGATCATCGAGCAATTGCCGACCTGGCGCGGCGATGCGCCGATCACCCATTGGGCTGCGCGCATCGCGGTGAACCTCTGCATCGATCACGGGCGTCGCGTGCGGCGTCAGCCCCAAGCGCGATCCGCGCCCGAGGTGGCGGATCCGACCAGCCCTCCGGACGATGCGGTCGCCGCCCGTGATCTGGTCGATCGCCTGCTAGCGGGACTGTCGACCAAGGATCGCCTGGTCGTGCACCTGCTGGATCTCGAAGGCTGGACCGTACTCGAGGTCGCCCAGCGCACCGGGTGGTCCCGACTGGCGATCCGCCTGCGCGTCCACCGCGCCCGAAAACATCTACGTCAGTTGGCTCTCACCTTGAGCGGAGATTCCGACCATGCCTGATCCTGATCCCTGGTTGGCCTTGGCCGCCCGTGCCCGGGCCGCCCTGCCCGCCCCGCCGGTGCCGTCCCTGGCCGCATTGGCGGCCCGCGATCGGCCGGGCGGCGCACGCGCGGACATCGTCTGGTGGCCGCGGATGGCGCTGCTGTCCATGGCGGCGCTGATCATCGTGGCCTGTCTGCTGGTCCGTGCCCAGCGGGCACCATCACCATTCGCCTACGAAGATCTGGAGGTCGCATGGCTGCGCTGAATTCCCGCCTCTTCAGCGTCATCGTCTACCTGGCGGTCTTCGGCGCCGGCCTGGCGGTTGGTGGGGTCGTGAGCGGCATGCATCGTCCCCATCGTCCCGATCTCGACCAGCAGGTCGCGAGCGGCATGCGCCGTCTCGAGCGCGAATTGACGTTGACCGCCGATCAGCGCGCGGCGCTGACGCCACTGGTGCGCCAGGCCCTCCAGCGGCGGGCGGAGGTGGACGCCCACGCGAGGAACGAGTGGAGCGCGATCCTGGGCGACTTGCAGCAAGCGGCCGATGGCACACTCAGCGATGCGCAGATTTCCCGGTGGCACGCGTTCATCGCCCACGAACGCGAAAGCCTCCTCCGCGGGCGGACCGCTCCCGGCGATCAGCGTTGAAACGCAAAGCGACCGGCGCTCGTCAAGGAGGGTGACGGGCGGCATCCAGCCATCGTCAACGGGATGGCACCATGGATCCGATGCGATGCGCACGACACCTCCTCGGGGCGGTGGTGCTGGTGATGCCCGTGGTAACGGGTTGCGGCACGTCCTCCGCTCCGCCCTCGACTGGAGAGGCGCCGGCACCGAGCGCGAGCGAGTACGGCTCGACCGCCGCGCGAAGAACCATCCAAGAGGCCATGCTCAGCGGTACCGCCAGCGACGTCATCGCCGCCATCGATTCCGTTAAGGCGCTGCGCGGTACCTGGATGGGCTGCCCCACCAAAGCCGTGACGCGACAGGCGATGGATACGACTCCGGGAACCTCCGCGGAGGTGCACGCGGTATGGGAATCGATCCATGCCCCAGGCATCGCCGCGGCAACGATCGACCGCCCATCCATCGGCCGCGATTACGGCCGGATCGCTCTCGGTGGCTGGTATGCCAAGCGCGCCGGGGCTGTGGTGTCCGTGGCGCACCTGGCGGCGTATGCCAGCAACCTGCGCGATCAGCAATGCACCGTCGGCACCTGCGCCGATGCCGGCGCGATGCCACGCGGACTGTTCGGGTACGTCCTCGTGCCGGCGGGCGACCCCTGGTACCTGGGGTCATTGGTCGGGGGCAGCGCCTTGACCATCGCGCAGCGGTACCCCGCGTTGGCCGCGACCTACACCGGTGGCGCGTTCGCCGGCTCGCGGTTCCTCATCGGCGATACCCTGGTCGCCCAGAACTTCGTCGACGGGGGTGCCGCCTACGACCACGGGATCGCCGGCGTGATGATGAACGAGGCCGCCACCACCCATCCCGATGCCACGGTGCGGACCGCGTGCCGTGCTTCAGCCAACTCAGCAGCCGATTGGGCGGTGAGCGAACCGTGCGTCAGCAATCATAACTACACGGCCAAGCTGGTCTGGCTGCTGGCCGCGACCTATGCCGCGACTGGCGACGCGACGTACCGCGATGGATGCGTCGACAAGCTGCGCCGCGACGTCCTGCCCGGGGTGCTGATGGATCGCGATGGCGATGGTCGGGTCGATGGCGTTCCCGGCATCGCGTTCAGCCAACTCACCACCAGCGCGCGGGTGCCGGGACGGATGTGGGACGGCCACAACTCCCTGCCCTGGTATCACGCCATGAACACCCACGCGGTGGTTGCGGCCTATGCCGCCCTGCGCGACCGCGGTGATGCGGCCCTGGCCGATGATGAGGTGCGCCCGTACGCCATCGCCATGCTCGACAACCTGGCCTGGGAGGTCGAACACCTCGGGCTCAAGGGATCGGGCTTCGCCGATGTCCCTCCGGCATTGCTGACCGGTATCTGGAGCATCGCGCGAGCGGAAAACGAGGCGCATCCCGCCTGGGACCGTGCCGCCTGGGCGATGTGGAACGCGGGACGGGACCGTGGCCTGGGTGATTTCACCCTGGCGGTCGGTCTCTACCTGATGGTAGTCGACAGCCTGCCCTACGCGCCACTGACGGTGACCGACGCTCGGCCCTCTTCGTCAGCTTCCGCAGCCGCAGTGCCGCGCTACGCGCGGCGTCCGTAAGTCCGGGCCGCCGGCCGCAGCGCTGAGCTGACCGCGCAGGTAGGCGCGCAGATCGGCGGCGGGGACCTCATACCAATCCTCCACCACGCGTCTGCCATGCGAGAAGGCTGGAATATCAAACCGCAGAGGACGCAGAGGGCGCAGAGTTATGGATTCCTCGGCGCTGCGCCCTCTGCGTCCTTCCAAGCAACTTCCTCATCGGCGACCGACAGCCGATATTCACCACAGAGCTCACGGAGCACACTGAGAAGAGCTGGTCACCTCTGTGCGCTCTGTGGGCTCTGTGGCAAATATCATCTCCCTCCATGGGATAGGTGGCCATCGAGGGACTCGGTTGCTGATCCGCTAGAAGCGGCCATGCCGCCAAGGGGCTCTGCGGTTTGAGCTGCCTTCTTCTCCAGGTGAGCCATGAGTGATGGAGATCGGTATCAGGCATGGGTCCACCCGCGTCTGATCACGGCGCGATCACCGCGCCTGGGGTTTCCTGCTTCCTGGATGTCCGTCGCAGGCGCCATTCCCAGAACCAGGCAAAGAACACCGGGACGGAAAAGAGCGAAACGAAGTCGGCCACCATGCCGCCGATCACCGGCAGGACCATTGGACGCATGACCTCCGCGCCGCGGCCGTCGCTCCACAGCACCGGGATCAGCGCCAGCAACGTGGTGCAGTTGGTCATCAGCGCCGGACGCCGGCGCCGGACGCCGGCGAGGAAGACGCGGCGATGGAGATCCTCGACATCGCGTGGGGGAGTGCGGAACTGATCGTGCAGGTAGGTGCCCAGCAGGATGCCATCGTTGAACATCACCCCCATCAGCACCAGGAATCCGACCACCACCGCCGTGGTCAGCTCGACCCCCGCGAGCCAGACCGCGATGAAACCGCCCGCGGTGGTGACCGAGAGGTTGGCGCCGACGATGATGGTGGTCACCAGCCAGGAACGGGTGCCGATGACGATCAGCACCAGCATGATCACCACCGCGGCGAGCAGCACCCAGCGCATGGTGGTGGCGGCTTTGACCTGCTGTTCATAACGGCCGACCCAACGCCAGGTGGTGCCCGGCGGCAGGACCACACGCTGCTCCGCGATGGCGCGACGCAGCAACGCGTCGGCGTCATGGATGACCTCGACCTCGCCGCGCCCCTCCGCGCGCAGCAGCACGTACTGGGTACGTTTGCCGCCCTCGCTGCGGATCGCCATCGGGCCGATGACGGAGGTGAAGGCTTGGTCGCCCGGCCGGCTGGTGAGCAGGCTCCAGGTGCCGGTGGTCGCCGCGATGGCGGCGGCGGGCTCCTCGCCCGCGGGCAGGGTCAGCAGCACGCGGTCGGGGGCGAGCACGGTGGTTATGCGTTGCGTTCCCAGCGCCTGTGCCCGCACCCAGGCCGTGGCCGTGATTCCGCTCAGGCGCACCTCGTGCTCCACCGGGCGCGCCGCCAGCAGCAGCAGCGGGATCGCCCCGTGTTGGCCGTTGCCGCGTGGGACCTGGACCTGGGCCAACTCGTCCGTGTCATCGCGCCGCTCGCGCGGGTAGCGGATGCGTACGCCGTAGCGCTGGGTGCCTTCGACCGACCAGGCCAGCGGCATGCCACCGACCGCGACCTCGAGCGTCTGCAGGACCTGTTCGACCGCGATGCCGAAACGCGCCAGGCGTTCGCGATCGAGGCGCAGCTCGGCATAGGGTTTGCCGCCCTCGCGCTGCATCTGCACGTCAGCCGCGCCGGCGACGCCGCGCAGTAGCGGTTCGATCTGCTCGGCCACCCGCTCCAGGGCCGCGTGGTCGTCA
>JANPIY010000357.1:0-1519 GCA_031425255.1 Planctomycetota bacterium | reverse complement strand
GGTGTGCCGGTCGTCGCGATTTTCGGCTCCACCGAGCCCGCGCTCACTGGTCCGCTCGGGCTGCGGGATCGCGTCCTGCGCCATCACGTGGAGTGCAGCCCGTGCTTCCTCCGCGAGTGCCCGATCGACTTCCGCTGCATGCAGGCGGTGACGGTCGCCGAAGTGGTTTTGGCCATTGAGGAAACGCTGGACAGCCGTTCCCGGTGACTTGAACAAGACACCCCTTTCTCAGTCTCACCCGCCCGCCACATGTCGAACACCCAGGAACTCACCGAGCAAGTCGCGCAAGCCAGTCAATGGATCGCGCCGCTGCAGGATGAAATCGCGCGGGTGGTCGTCGGGCAAAAGTACCTCGTGGATGGGCTGCTGACCGGTCTGCTGACGAATGGCCACATCCTCCTCGAAGGCGTGCCCGGCCTGGCGAAAACGCTGACAGTTAAAACGCTCGCGAGCTGCATCCGCACCGGCTTCCAGCGCATTCAGTTCACGCCGGACCTGCTGCCGGCCGACCTCATCGGCACGCTGATTTACAATCCGCGGAGCGGTGAATTTACGACCAAGCGCGGGCCGCTATTTTCCAATCTGATCCTCGCCGACGAGATCAACCGCGCGCCGGCCAAAGTGCAGAGCGCGCTGCTCGAGGCGATGCAGGAGCGGCAGGTCACGATCGGCGACACGACCTACAAATTGTCCGACCCCTTCCTCGTCCTCGCGACGCAGAATCCGCTCGAACAGGAAGGCACGTATCAGCTTCCCGAGGCGCAGCTCGACCGCTTCATGCTGAAGCTCCGCGTCGGCTACCCGACTCGCGCGGAAGAGCGCTCCATCCTCGATCTCATGGCGACGAGCGCGCCGAAGCTCGACGTCTCCGCGATCGTCGAGCCGGCCGACATCATCCGCGCGCGCACCATCGTGAACTCCATCTACGTCGATGACCGCGTGAAGGACTACATCGTCGATGTGGTCTTCGCGACGCGCGAGCCGGCGACTTACAAGCTCAAGCTCGACGGCATGATCCGGTACGGCGCGAGCCCGCGTGCCACCATCGCGCTCACTCTCGCCGCCCGCGCCCGCGCCTTCATCGCCGGCC
Organism: Planctomycetota bacterium; assembly: GCA_031425255.1. Classification (GTDB taxonomy): domain Bacteria; phylum Planctomycetota; class UBA11346; order UBA11346; family UBA11346; genus BOG-1363. The sequence continues at coordinate 429 of JANPIY010000357.1, read as the reverse complement.
GCGGCTACGTCACGCCGCACGATGTGAAGAGCGTCGGCTCCGACGTGCTCCGCCACCGCATCATCATCAGCTATGAAGCCGAGGCAGAGGAGATGACGAGCGAGCAGATCATCGAGCGGATCTTCGCGGGGCTGCCGGTGCCGTGAGGTTGCGCGCCCCAGGCATTCGCGCAGACGTATTCGCATGAAAACCGTGACCGAGGCTGAGTTTAACGCCCATTCCGAGGAGTGGCTGAAAGCGGCTGTTGAGGATGACGAAGAGTTGCTCATCACTCAGGAGGGAAAGCCGCTGGCGACGCTGTCGCCGTGCGTGATTAATGCAAAGACGCACCCGCTGTTCGGCTGCAACAAGGGGAAGGCAATCATTCTGGGTGACATCGTGAATGCCATCCCGGGCGTCTGGGACGCGACTGAGTGAGCAGATCTGTCT
>JANPIY010000356.1:0-3792 GCA_031425255.1 Planctomycetota bacterium | reverse complement strand
TTGCAGTAGTTCCAGAGCTTCTGGACGATCTGAGGGGCGTTCATGAACTGGTCCGAATAAGCAAAGATGAAAAGCGTCCTTTGTTTACAATGACTTACATCATTTTACGGGTTGCTTTCCTGGTACCCGGGAAACCAACGTCTGCTGCAGATCGTTCCAGATGTCGAGGAAGCCCTTGCGCCGGTATCGACGGTTGCGATCCCCGGTTCCGATGGGCACTAGCAAGCCGGCGTCTACCCACTGCCGAAGCATCTTGGATGCCCATACGGTTTTGTCGGTGTTGAGGATCAGACGTAGGTCCGCATTGCCGATCGACTCATGGGTCTTGAGCCAGATCTCGACCTGATCCCATGCCGACACCCGCGCCTCATTCAGCAGCTTCACCATGACCACCTCGCGTCCGAGATCCGCCTCGGTCTGGTAGACCGGCGGGTAAAGGTGGCTCTGCTCCATGGTCGCGAACATCATGCGCACGCCCTCTCCGGCATCGAGATTCGGCGGTTCCGGGAAATCCCGCAGATGCGTCACCAGCACCCGGTTGCGTGGCCGCGATCCCGCCTCCCGCAGGTTGGCCGGTGTCACGCCGGCAGGAAAACTCCCTGGGCTCTCGATCTCGATGCGGTTGGCGAAGATTCGGATGTGGATGTCGGCCTGCAGGCGGTAATCCCGATGCACGACCGCGTTGGTGATGGCCTCGCGGATGACGCGTTCGGGATATTGCTGCGCCAGCTGGAAGCCCGCCGGGGTCACCTGCACTCCGCTGCCCAGCTCCTCCAGGACGGCTCGCGCGGCATCGCGGATCTGCGCGATGAGCGGGCCGGTGATGGTCTTCGGCGGACGGACCAGGTTGGTGTTGACCGAGTACTCGATCTGGAAACCGCGATAGTGGAACAGGCGGATGGCAAATTTGCTCTGCAGCAGCTCGCCAGGGAATTCCGCGAACAGCAGCACCGCGGCGCGCGTCGGATGCCACGCGCCTGCGGCATCCTGCTTGGCCAGGCCCAGAATCCGCAGCTGTTCCTCGATGGGCCGGGTGAGCTGCCGTTGATTGCGATAATCCTTCCAGGCGAGGGTATCCAGCAGCGCGGCATCCACATCGACCGGTGCATCGACCACCGTCGCGATGCCGCGCTTATGCCCCAGGTCGATGATCTCCGTCGCAGATAGTTGACGATTGGTGTTGCGCACTCGGACGTACGTCCCGCCATCCCGGATCGAGTGGACCGCCGTACCGGCGGCAACTCGGAGGATGGCGATCCGCCCAGGCGAACCGTCACGCAAGGTGCATGGGACCTCTTCGATCTGCGATGGCACGATCGGCGGGACGATGCGGGTGGTCAGCTGACGCTGGAGTTCCGCCAGGGCTTCGGGCCTTTCAGCCATCCCGAACGGGCGTGCGCGTCCGGTGGCCTTGCCGTGATCCTCGACCCCGAGCACCAGCACCCCGCCATCGCCATTGGTGAAGGCCACAGCGGTTTTGAGCGAGGAATCCACGTTGCCGACCCGCTTGCAGTCGAAGGTCGCCCCTTCGGCCAACGCCAGCAGGTCGACGATGCGCGAATCCTCCCCGGCGATGGATTATATGGGCATGGTCATGCCTTGGCCTTGTTCTTCGATCCGTGCGGACGGCCACGGCGTCTGTGGGTCATGGCGGTCGGTGCGGTGGAAGCAACCGGAGTGGTGACGCGGGGCGACGTACCACGGAAGCGTGCGCCGCTGGTTCCTTGGATGACCCGGCAGCAGGCGACCTGCAATCGGCTCCGTGACCTTTAGCAGCCCGGGCACGGATGCGTTCAAGCCGCCGCCGGGGACAGGATCGCTCGCGAGCTGATCGGCGAAGGAGTCTGGCCGCAGGAAGTGGAAGATCTGCCGGGCACGCGGCTCCGGATCCAGGCGGTTGGTGAACCAGGTTTCGACTCCGGTCGATTGGAACAGGAAGGGCAGCGGGCGGATCGGCGCCGGATATTGGGAAGGCAGGCCGACCGAGTATTGTTCGGTCTGCATCTCGACGCAGGAGAGCGTCTCGCCTTCCTTCTTCGCTTCGATCACGCCGATGGCCTTGGCGTCGACGAAGAGCAGGTAATCGGCGAAGCCATGGCGCGGGAGCAGCTTGAACTCGCGGACCGCGACCCCACGGGCCGCATGCAGGTTGGCCTCGTCTCGCGACTGCACGACCCAGCCAGCAGCCTCCAACTGCGCATCGATGCGCTCACGGGCTTGTTGTTCGGGCTGGAGCGGCATGGCTGTCCCACCCTATGGCCCTCCGGGTGGATGGGAACTCCTCCGAGGAATCTTCCGGTCGCGACCGTCGTGTGGCAGCCGGCCGCTCGCGGGCGCTGAAAACGTCCAGCTTCCGCGCGCGCCGCCCGGGCATCACTTTGTCATTGAAGGGCGGGGTAGCGGGCCCAGCGTTCCGGCCATGACAGACGGACTCCTGGTGCTCGGTTTCGGCGGACCCACTCCTGGCTGTTGTGGCCGCCGGGCGATCTGCCCGAAAACTCCCGGCTGCGAAGCCGAGTGCTTCGTCGCCGGCATCCTGGGCGACAACCCCGCTCGCGCCGCGCGCATCGCCGAGGTGTCCGGCCATTACCACCACTTCGGCGGGTTCAGTCCGTACAACGAGCTGACCGCCCGTCAGGCCGAGGCGCTGCGCATCGAACTCGCGCGTCGTGGCCGTCCCTTGGCGGTGGCCTGCGGCTATCGTCACTGGGCGCCGTGGTCGATCGATGCGCTGCGCTCCTTGCAGCGGTCCGGCTGCGATCGCGCATTGATCCTGATCATGGCACCGCACCAGTCCTCGGTGAGCTGGGACTGGTACCTCAAACATGCGGCCGAGGCCGCGGAGAAGCTCGGCGCGCAGGCACCGCGACTGATCGGCGTGGTGCAACCCTGGTGGGCCGAAGCCGGCTTCATCATCGCCACCGCCGATGCGGTGCGCCAGGCCACCAACGGCTGGAGCGCCGAGCGTTTCGCCGCGGCGGAGCTGGTCTTCACCGCGCACGCCATTCCCCAGCCGGTCGAGAGCACCTCGCCCTATCGCAAGCAGTTCGCCGAGACCGCGGCCCTGGCCGCAACCGCGCTGGGCCATCCCGAGCACGTCATCGCGTTCCAGAGCCAACCCGGCTACAGCCGCATCCCCTGGTCGGCGCCGACCATCGAAGCGGCGATCGAGGACGCCCACCGCCGCGGCAAACGTGACGTGGTGGCACAGGCCGCCGGTTTCCTGGTCGACCACACCGAGGTGCTCTACGACCTCGACGTCGAAGCCAAGCAGCTCGCCGACCGCTTGGGCGTGACCTTCACCCGCGCCGCCTGCGTACACGATCACCCGGCCTACATCGCGATGCTCGCCGACCGCGTCGAACAGGCCTTCGCCGCGGTGTGACGTGATGTGGCACGGCGTCCCGCCAATGCTGCAAAGCCAAGATGTTTGGCCGTAGAGGCGCAGAGACGCAGAGGTGAAAAACTCTGCTTTGCCTCTCCTCGGGCACGGCGGCACGGCGGCTCGGGGGCACGGGGGCTCTGGGGCTCTGCGGCTCTGGGGCCGATTCTTATTCGTTATTTTCACAAATTTGGGGGGACGCCCGTGCCACGACCTCGCCCCAATCGCTCAATACGCGTAGGTCAGACCGAACAGCCAGTCCTGGCGCATGCTCCACTCGTCGTAGCCGGTGCCGGTGCCGTCATCCTCCTCGGGCGTGGTCTCCTGATAGGCCCGTAGGCCGAGTTCGACCGCGAGGTAACGCGTCACCTGCGCGGTCAAGCCGGTGGTCACCAGATGGGTGAGATGAC
>JANPIY010000355.1:0-4503 GCA_031425255.1 Planctomycetota bacterium | reverse complement strand
TGAAGTCGGCGCTGCCAGCGTGGCTAACCCCCAGCGAAGGTTTTCACGTCGTCGACACCATCGAGGTTGCGTAACTCGGCGCCGCTCACCGTGCGCGTGATCATGCCGCACAACGTCTTCCCGGGTCCGAGTTCCCAGAAGCTGTCGATGCCCGCCTGCTTCATCGCCACCACCGAATCGGCCCAGCGCACGGGCTTGGTCAGCTGGGCTTCGAGCAGGGCGGGGATCTCGCTCGCGCTGGTCACCGGGCCGGCGTGCACGTTGGTGTAGACCGGAACCTTGGGATCGCGGAAGGGCGCTTTGGCCAGCGCCGCGCGCAGCAGCGCAGCGGCCGGCGCCATCAGTTCGCTGTGGAAGGCGCCGGCGACCGGCAGGGTGATCGCCTTGCGGATGCCGTGCTCCTTGACCAGCGCCGCGGCGCGTTCACAGGCCGCCTTGCTGCCGGAGATCACCACCTGCCCTGGGCTGTTGAGGTTGGCGACCTGCAGCACCTCGCCACCCGCCGCTGCCACGCACAGCGCGGTGGCGCTGGCCTCGTCGGCGCCGATCAGGGCGACCATGCCCGAGGGCACCAGCTGCGCCGCCTCCTGCATGGCTTGCCCACGCAGGCGCACGAGCTTGACCGCATCGCGGAAGGGCAGCGCCTCGGCCGCCACCAGCGCGGAGTATTCACCCAGGCTGAGCCCGGCGACGGCGTCGAACAGCAGGGGTCTGACCGTGGTCCTGAGCACCGCCAAGGCCATGCAGCTGACCACCAGGATGGCCGGCTGGCTGATATCGGTGCGCGTGAGCTCGTCCTCCGGGCCATTGGCGATGATGTCCGAGAGCGCGAAACCCAGGGCATCATCCGCCTGATCCATCAACTCCCGGGCCACCGGATGGCGTTGCGCCAGCTCCATGCCCATACCGACGTATTGGGCGCCTTGCCCAGGGAAGACCAATGCGCGCTTCATCACACCTCCGAAACGTGGGGAAGCGCAGGTATCTAGCTGCTCCCTCGGGGTTATCCAGACAGGGGTGGTCAGATCCTCGTCGCGTTCCTCGACAGGGGTGTGGGGTTTGCCAGCGCCGGCTATCGCGCGCGGCGCGTCTGGCGGGCCCACCGGCTGGCACGGCCGGTGCGTCCCCCCCGCCATCCCCAGGAGGCGTCATGCCCGCCCGCTTGCCGCTCGTCATCGCCACCGTGCTGGTCCCCGGCCTCGCCCTGCTGGTCGGCTGCACCCGTTCCGCCGAGCAGCCCGGCGCACCGCTCGCGCCCGCCATCCAGGCCACCCGCATCCCCGCCCAGGGCGTGGTGGTGACCATCTCCACCGCCAACAACCAGATCCTCGCCGAGCTGCCGCTGGGGTCGCGCCAAGGGCTGGAGCCGGGCTCCTTCCTGCGGGTCTACGCCGCGGGCAGCGCCCACCTTCTCAAGGGCATGCTCCAGGTCACCGAAGTGTTGGGACCGGAGCGCTCGGTCGCCCGCCAGATCACCCTGGGTGATCGCCAGAATCCATTGGTTCCAGGCGACCAAGTCCGCGAAGTGCTCGACCTCGCGGGCCTCGCGGATCCCGCGGCGATCGAGCAGGCTGCGCGCACCGCCGCCGTCGCGGGCACCCAGCAGGACCACCTCGACCAGGCGCGTTTCGCCATCCTGCGGGAACAGTTGCAGAAGGAGCTGGTGCTGGCCAAGGCGCGTTACGACCGCGACCTGGCCTCGGTCCGCACCCAGTACGAGGCCCAGCTCACCGCCGCCGATGCCGCGCATGCGCTCGATGTGCAGCGCCGTGAACAGGAGCTGCGCACCGACCTCGCCGCGTTGAAGACCACCTTCGCCGAGCAGGTCGCCGCCGGCGTCACCACCCAGCGTCAGATCAGCGACGCCCGCCTCACCACCGTGGAGATCGAGCGGGACAACCTCGCGCGGCAGGTGCCCCTGCTGTTGACCCAGGTCGAGGAGCAGAACAGCCGCATCACCGCGCTGGTCGGCAGGCTCGCCGACAAGGACCGCGAACATGCCGCCAACCTGCGCGCCGAAGTCGAGACCCGCGAACTCCTGGCGGCCAAGCTTAGCGAACTCGAATCCCGCCTGGCCGGCAAACCGACCTCCTCGCTGAACGTCCTGAGCGCCGATCCGCGTCAGGGCGAGACGGTGCTGGAGCGCTTGACGCGCCTGACCAACGAACTCGCCGCCGAGCAGGACAAGGCCAAGGGCCTGGAGGCCGCCCTCGCCACCACCCGCGGCTCGTTGTCGCGCGTGAGCGAAGCCAACGCCGCATTGAACAAGCAGGTCGAGACCCTGGGCGGCTCGGACAGCAAGGCCGCCGCGCTGGCGCACCAGCTCGCCACCACCACCGCCAAGCTGACCACCGCCGAGCGCCAACGCGCCGAACTCGAACTCGCCCGCCTCGACGCCGAACGTCAGCTCTATGATCTCGCCGCGCGGGTCCTGCGCCTGGCCGGCAGCACGCCCGAGACCATGGCCCTGCAGGCGCGACTGCGCGACGTGCTGAGCCACGACGGCAACGACGGGAAGAAACCGTGAGGCTCGCCCACGCCACTCTCGCGCTGATGACCGGCGCCATCCTCGCCGGCCCCGGCTGCACCTTCGACAACCGCAGCCACCGCAGCGCGCCCGAGCATCCGCCGGCGGCGGTCGCCACCACGCCGGATCAGGCGGCGATCGCCGCCCATCTGCTCGAACTCGAACGCAAGATCACCACCCTGGAGAAACGTCTCGGCCACGGCCATGGCGCCCTCAGCGGCGGCCCGACCCTGGTGGTCGATGGCGGCGGCCAGGAATCGGTGCTCGAACGGCTGCGCCGCCAGGAGCGTGAACTGGCCGCGGCCCGGGCCGCCTATGCGGCGAAGACCGCTGAGACCGATCTGCTGCGCGACCGCCTGACCATCGCCAACACGCGTGGCGATGGCCTGTCGGCGCAAGCCGATTCCTTGTCGCGGGTGCGCGATGACCTCATCACCGCGCAGCAGGAACTCGGTGAGCGCAAGGCGGTGATCGCGATCGTCGAGGAGCAGCTCGCGGCGACCGAACTGCAACGCCTGCGCATCGAGCAGCGCTACTACACCGTCGCCGCCGGCCTGCTGCGCCTGCCGCCTGGGCAATCGCAGGAGCTGATCGACCTGCAGACGCAGGTGCGCAAGCAGGTGAAGGAGATCGAATGAGCAGGTACCTCGTGCTGGCGCTGGTCGGCTGCGCTCTGCTGGTGTCCGGCTGCCGCGTCCCGTTCTTCGGCCCGCGCCATGATCCGGTGCAGCACGAGGTGCTGTCCTTCCATACCACCGCCGAAGCGGCGCTGCTGCGCCGCGTCGCGGTGCTGCCCTTCCATCGTGCCGAGGGCATCGGCCGTTCCGCTGGCGCCATGGACGAGAACATGACCGCCGCCCTGCGTGAGCTCGGTCTGCACGAGGTGCTCACCGTCAGCATCGCCGAACGCGACGCGCTGCTGAAGCGCGACGTCATCCGCGCCAACCGCATCACCACCGACGAACTGCTGGCGCTGCGCGATCAGCTCAAATGTGATGGCGTGCTGATCGGCCGCATCGAGCAGTTCACCAGCTACGACCCCCTCGCCATCGGCGTCACCGCCGACCTGGTGTCCTGCCTCGACGGCAGTGTGGTATGGAGCGCCACCGGTCACTTCGACGGCAGCCGCTCCGACGTGCAGAAGGAGATCGAACGCTGGTACGACCGCGCTATCACCTCCGGCAACATCGCCGGCTGGCGCCAGACCCTGGAGAGCCCCAAATTGTTCACCCGCTTCGTCGCGGAACGCCTGGCGCTGTCGATTCCGGTGCCGGTGGCGAAGAAGTAGCCGTCACCCGCCCTCTCGCGGAAGATATATTGTCCTTCGGCGTGATCAGTGGTGCAGGACAGGCAATGAGAGAGGATCGAGCCGCAGAGACGAAGCTCCTCTTCCGTGTCTTTCTTTGCGTCTCTGCGGCAAACCTTTCTTCGATGGATCCCGGGAGTGGACCACGTGCTTGCAGTTCCCAGCCCACTCATCTCGCCGAGGAACCGGATATTCACCACTGAGCTCACAGAGCACACAGAGCGGAGCCATGCATTTCTCTGTGCGCTCTGTGAGCTCTGTGGTAAACATCTCTCGGTTATCGGCTGGAGAGGCGAGTCAACGCACCTCGGCGCTGATCGCCAGGCGGAAGCCCACGCCGGCAAATCCATCGCCGGTCTGGTTGCCGCCGCGGCGGGCGGCGCGGCAGTCCTCGGCGACGTCGGCGAAACCGCCGCCGCGGAAGACGAAGGCGTGCGTCGGGGTCGGCAGGCCGTCGCGGTCGGGCGGGTAGGTGCGGTCGGCGCTCTGGCACCATTCCCAGACGTTGCCGTGGATGTCGAACAGGCCGTAGGCGTTGGGGCGGCGGCTGGCGACAGCGGCGAGGCGATCGCCGGCGGTGGCGCGGTACCAGGCGAGCGCGCGCAGATCGAGGCCGCCGCTATAGGGACCGCGGGAGCCGGCGCGACAGGCGGCCTCCCATTCCACTTCG
>JANPIY010000354.1:0-2061 GCA_031425255.1 Planctomycetota bacterium | reverse complement strand
ACCTGGATCATCATCCTGGTGTTCTTGCCCCTGCTGGCGCTCGCCGGTCTCGAAGGACGTTTCTTCCGTCCACTCGGCATCGCCTTTATCGTCGCGACGTTAGCCTCGTTGGCAGTGGCGCTGACGGTAACGCCAGCGCTGTGCTGGCTGCTGCTAGGGCGAAGCAAACCAGGAACTACTGCACAGGCGACCTCAGCCCACGCCGCTGGAACACACGATGCCAGTCCGTTGGTGCGCTGGCTGCATCGCCTCTACGAACCGACGCTGCGCTGGGCGGTGCGCCAACGCGCATGGGTTATCAGCGGTTCGGCGTTGCTCGCCGTCGCCAGCCTGTGGGTGGCGTCGACCTTCGGCACCTCGTTCCTGCCGACATTTCGGGAAGGCTCGTTCACCGTGTTTCTGATGGCTCCGCCGGGAACCTCGTTGCAGGAAAGTGATCGCGTAGCGCACGCCATCGAACTCGGCCTGCTGGAAGTGAAAGGCGTGACGGCGGTGACGCGCCGCACCGGCCGCGCAGAGCGCGATGAACATGCCGAGCCGGTGTGGAACGCCGAACTCGACATCACCCTGTCCGACACGGCGGATCCGGTGGCGGTGCGTGCGGGCCTCGATGCGCAGGTGCGCGGCATACCAGGCATGGTGACGATGGTAGGTCAGCCGATCGAACACCGCTTGTCGCACATCCTCTCCGGCACACCGGCGGCGATCGCGATCAACGTATTCGGCCAGGACCTCGATGCCCTGCGTGCGACGGCGAAGAAGATCGAAGCCGCGCTCAAGGAAGTCCCTGGGACGCGCGACATCGCCGCCAACCGCGAGATCCTTATCACCAGCCTACCGGTCGAGTTCCGCCACGCCGATCTGGCACGCGCAGGACTGACGCCGGCGGATGCGGCGGAGCAGGTGCGCATCGCGCTCAGCGGTGAACACGTCGCCACCGTCAACGACGGTGTACGCCGCTATGAACTGGCGGTGCGTCTACATCCCGACGACCGAAGCCGTGCCAGTGATGTCGCGGATTTGCTCCTGCGTGGCCAGGGCGGAACCCTGGTGCGTCTGCGCGAAGTCGCACGTGTGGGCGAGGAATTAGCGCCGTACCTGATCGCCCACGAGCAGGGCCGCCGTAAGGCGGTGATCTCGTGCAATGTCGATGCCGGCGAAAACCTCGGCCATCTGGTGGCGAAGGTCCAGGCGGTGGTCAATCCCATCGTCGCCGACGCTAAGCAGACCGTCCACTACGGCGGGCAGTTCGAGGCCCAACAAGAGGCCAGCCGCACATTGTTCTGGGCCGGCCTAGCGGTGATCGTCGCGGTGTGGTTGCTGCTCACAGGCGCTACGGGCTCGACCTGGGCGGCTGCGTTGGTACTGGTCAACCTACCGCTCGCGCTCATTGGTGGCATCGTCGCGGTGTTCATCGCCGAATCGCCCAGCGTATTCGGCAACTTCGCTGCGCTGCTCGGCTTCGGTGGTAAATATCTCGCGCCGGTGTTGTCGATCGCCAGTCTGGTCGGCTTCATCACGCTGTTCGGCATCGCCGTGCGCAATGGCATCTTGCTGGTGAACCAATTTCAGACCCACCGACTGGAGGGCATGCCGCTCATCGACGCGGTGATCGCAGGATCTCGGGATCGCCTGATTGCCATTTTGATGACGGCGCTCACTGCCGCGCTCGGATTGGTGCCACTGGTCATTGCTGCCGGTAATCCCGGCAGCGAGATCCTGGCACCCCTAGCGGTGGTGGTCTTGGGCGGTCTTGCCAGTTCTACTGCGCTCAACCTCATCGTGGTGCCGGCCGGCTACGTGGCCCTGGCAGGCATCCTTGAACGACGTGCCACGACTGCACCTTCACTATCCACCAACCACCCCGGAGGTATTCCATGACCCGTACCCTTATCGCCGCCTGCCTCGCGCTGGCGTCCTTCACCTCGGCGTTCGCTGAGGACAAACACGAACACGCCGCCGACGTCCCACTCGGCACCAAGACCATGGGCGTGTGGCAAGTCACCGCCAATCGCAACGGTGCGTGGGAACCAGGCAAAGACGGCGCTGGCTCCGTTGATC
>JANPIY010000353.1:0-2079 GCA_031425255.1 Planctomycetota bacterium | reverse complement strand
TGTCGAACTGCCTGTTGGCACTCGATGGCAACGGCAGCGCCGACCAGGTCGCCGACTACGCCCAGTGGGAGGACTTCGCGAAACGCCGGGAAGAACAACGCCTGGCCCCGGTCGTGGCGACCGCGTCGGTGAAGAACACCGCCGCGAAGCCAGCCGCCAAGGGGCTGACCTCGAAGGAACGCCGCGAACTGGAAGGCATGGCGGACAAGCTCGCCGCCGCCGAGGCCGCGGTCGCCGCCGTCGATGCGCGTCTCAACGACCCCGCCGTGACCGGGGATGGCGACGCGCTGGAAAAAGCCTGCTCCGACCTCGCCGACACCCAGGCCGCCGTCGACGCGGTCTACGCGCGCTGGCAGGAGCTCGAGGCGCGCGCCAAGGAGTAGGTCTCGAACCGGTAAAACATCCCGTGGTGATAGGCATGCTGTAGAGACCACTCATCCCTCTCAGTTACGCCGTGGGTCTTTAGGACGCATTCGTAGCACTTGTGAGCTGTAGGGTGGGCGTACTGGATCGACGCCGGGTTCTCGCCCGAAGCCCGGGATGAGATCCAATCATGCGGTGTACCGGTGAGCGGTCATCAGCATGTTGGGACATAACAACACCGACGAGGCGACAATACCAAGCAGGAGGCCGTGCGATGCGGACCCTGCACCAGCCATGATTGGACCGCTCCCCATGGCTGTGAACGACACAGCTGGATATCCTGGCCCCGCCTGTGGTCCCAGTGCCGAGGTGGTGTCTTCTAGAGCGCAAGCGACGGATGGCTATCGGACGCGTGGTTCCCTGCTCAATCGCATTAGCAGTGGGGATGAGGCTGGTTGGACAGAATTCTACTCGCTCTATGCACCGATGGTGATCTGGCTTTGCCAGCGCAAGGGCATCCGCGACCGGGAATTCCAGCACCTGGTGGTGCAGGCCGTGATGTCGCATTTCGCCACCACCACCTGGACCTATGACGCCGATCAGGGGCGTTTTCGCAACCTGCTACTGACCGTCGCCGGACTCAAGATCCATGAGGTCGAGCGTGAACTTCGACCGTTGTCGAGTCGCCGCTGCGCTGCTGACGCCGCGGAAAGGCAGACGGAGCGAGGCTCCTTGCGCGAGAAGGAAGCGGAGGAAGCGCTGGATCGCCTCACCAGGATACGCACGGGGTTATCCGCCTTGGCGGCGCTACCTGACAGTAATCCTATCCATATGCGGGTCTTTCAACTCCTGCTCGAAGGGCACGAGCTGTCCGAGGTGGCGTTGCGCAATGGGCTGACCATCGGCAATGCCTACGTCATCAAGCATCGCATGCTGCAGCTCCTGCGGCAGCTCATCCATCGGTCTGCTGACGCATGACCTCATGCCTGGATAATCACCGCTTGGTCGAATTGGCTGATGCCTGTGTCGCTGATGCGATGGAACGGTTTCATCTTGACACCTGCGCGATGTGCAGTGGCCGCCTCGCGGCGATGCGCGAGGATGACGCCCTGCTGCGCGAGCTCAGTGCCATCGATCAGCCGCTGGCTCTCGGCTTTGGACCCTATCGCTCGTGTTTCGAATTCGCCCGTGGCGGTATGTCGGTGGTCTACCGTGGATTTTGCCCTGAGGGGCAGGCGGTAGCAGTGAAGGTCTGTCGGCATCATCAACTTCTACCGTTTTTCCGAAGCGAGGTCGAGCTGATGCGGACCTGCCACCGACGCGGTGTCCCTGGGTTATTGCCACTGATCGCAGCCGACCTCGGGCATCTGCCGGCCTACATCGTCACGCCGTTATACGCCGACGGTACCCTTGCGCGCAGGTTGGCAGAGCAGGGGCCGCTTTCTCCGCTAGAGGTCAGGTGCATCGCCGTACATCTGGCGCGTACGCTCAAGGCTCTCGCGGGCAACGGCATCGTCCATGGCGACATCAAACCATCCAACATCCTGCTCGATGAGGCGGGTCGACCGCATCTGATCGACCTCGGCATCGCCCGCCGGCTGCTGGTCGGCGCCGAGAAGAACAACCCGCGGCTGACCGCGCTCGGTGCAACGCCCGGGACCATCGCCTACATGGCGCCTGAGCGCGCGCGGGGCCGGGAACCCGACCACGCGTCGG
>JANPIY010000352.1:0-1609 GCA_031425255.1 Planctomycetota bacterium | reverse complement strand
ACCGGCGTCACGGCGCCGGGCAGGTGCAGGCCCTGGTGGCGTGGCGCGAGTAGGTTGCTCACGATATAAGCCAAGTATTGGCCATGAATTGGAGGCGCGGGCCGACTCACGAACGGGATAAGGCCGGAGCCGGGAAGATGGTCCCTTGACTCCCATGTCGACCCCTACATAGTGCGCCTCCCCAACGACGATGGGGCCTCCGGAAAAGGGGGTCCTGGAAGCGAAGGGAAACGGTGCTTTCCTCGGAAAACACCGTGCGGTTTGACAAATCAATAGCTGGAGCAAGAGAGTGATCGATGTCGTCTTCGGACGATATCAAAACCGGATTCTGCCATCATTTCCTTGGTGGTAGAGTGCGGGTTCAACCAGATCAGTATTCTTCTTATGAAGAGTTTGATCCTGGCTCAGAACGAACGCTGGCGGCGGGGTTTAGGCATGCAAGTCGCGCGAGAAAGGGGTAACCCGAGTACAGCGGCGTAAGGGTGAGTAATAGATAGTCAACGTACCTATGAGACACGGATAATTTCCCGAAAGGGATTGTAATACGGGATGACGTCATTGCTGGTACGCCGGTGATGATCAAAGGCTGGGGATCCTTCGGGACCTGGCGCTCATGGAGCGGACGATCTCCGATTAGCTAGTTGGCGGGGTAAAAGCCCACCAAGGCGATGATCGGTAGCCGGGCTGAGAGGCTGTCCGGCCACACGGGCACTGAGACACTGGCCCGACTCCTACGGGAGGCTGCAGTCGCGAATCTTTCACAATGGGCGAAAGCCTGATGAAGCCACGCCGCGTGCGGGATGAAGGCCCTCTGGGTTGTAAACCGCTGTCAAGTGGGGGGAAACGTACGTCGAGAACATCGGCGTGCTTGACTGCCCGCTAAAGGAAGCCCCGGCAAAACATGTGCCAGCAGCCGCGGTAATACATGTGGGGCAAGCGTTGTTCGGAATTACTGGGCATAAAGGGTGCGTAGGCGGCTTGTTAAGTCAGGGGTGAAAGTTTTCGGCCCAACCGGAAAATTGCCTTTGATACTGGCGAGCTTGAGTGGGTGAGGGGTGGGGGGAACGAGCAGTGTAGCGGTGAAATGCGTAGATATTGCTCGGAAGGCCAGAGCCGAAGGGGCCCCATTGGTACGTAACTGACGCTGAGGCACGAAAGCGTGGGGAGCAAACAGGATTAGATACCCTGGTAGTCCACGCCGTAAACGATGAACACTAGGTGGGTGCCGAGCTATCGGTGCCCGCCGTAGGCAATTTGCTAAGTGTTCCGCCTGGGGAGTATGGTCGCAAGGCTGAAACTCAAAGGAATTGACGGGGGCTCACACAAGCGGTGGAGGATGTGGTTTAATTCGAAGCAACGCGAAGAACCTTACCAGGTCTTGACATTCCGGGATTAGTTTCGTGAAAGCGAGATGATTGCCCTCAAAGCGTAACCGGAACAGGTGCTGCATGGCTGTCGTCAGCTCGTGCCGTGAGGTGTTAGGTTAAGTCCTTTAACGAGCGAAACCCCTACGTTTAGTTACCAGCGCGTCATGGCGGGGACTCTAGACGGACTGCCGCGAAAGTAGGAGGAAGGTGGGGACGACGTCAAGTCATCATGGCCTTTATGA
>JANPIY010000351.1:0-1976 GCA_031425255.1 Planctomycetota bacterium | reverse complement strand
TCAGTGCTTTACCTCCATAGAATAATTCCGTGAGCCTATACCTATATATATTTCGAGGAGAACCAGATATCTCTCAGTTTGATTAGTCTTTTGCTCCTAGCCACAAGTCATCCCAAACCTTTTCAACGGTCACGGGTTCGGCCCTCCACGAGGTTTTACCCTCGCTTCAGCCTGCTCATGGCTAGATCACTAAGTTTCGGGTCTACCGCCTGCAACTAGTCGCCCTATTCAGACTCGGTTTCCCTACGCCTCCGGTCCGTAAGACCTTAAGCTTGCTGCAAACGGTAAGTCGCTGGGTCATTATGCAAAAGGCACGCCGCCAACCTGTCTTGCGACATAGGTCTACGACTGCTTGTAAGTGGCAGGATTCAGGGTCTTTTCACTCCCCGCCAGGGGTCCTTTTCAGTTTTCGCTCGCGCTACTACTTCGCTATCGGTCTATCAGGAGTATTTAGCCTTAGAGAGTGGTCTCCCTAGATTCACGCAGGATTTCACGAGTCTTGCGTTACTCAGGTACCCGCTAGGGCCAACTCGACTACGCGTACGGGGCTATCACCCGCTCTGGCCGACCTTTCCAGGTCGTTCTGCTCGTCTCGCTGGTCCCATATCGCAGGCCCTACAACCCCAGGCAGTAAACTACCTGGTTTGGGCTATGACGCGTTCGCTCGCCGCTACTGACGCCATCTCGGATCGATTTCTTTTCCTCCGGCTACTAAGATGTTTCAATTCACCGGGTATTGCCTCCCTTTCGGGATCGTGGGGGTTATCCCACGGGGTTGCCCCATTCGGAAATTCCGGGATCATAGCTCCTGTGCAGCTCCCCCGGACTTATCGCAGCTTGGCGCGTCCTTCATCGCCTCTGATAGCCTAACCATCCACCTGCCACCCTTATCCACGTAATCATTTCATGCTGGTGTGTTCCGCGAATATGGAGTTGTCAAAAGATCGCAGCGGTCGTGAGACCACCGCAATACAAAGTGAGCAGGAGCAGGAACCGTGATGAGCCAAGACATTCGCAATCGACGCCGCGATCGCTGCTGAGTCGGTACTCGGCTTACTTCGCAAACTGGTGGAGATAGCGAGATTCGAACTCACGACCTCCTGCTTGCAAAGCAGGCGCTCTACCAACTGAGCTATATCCCCATCTTCCCGATGGTCCGGGATGACCCGTGCCTGACTGCTTGCGAAAGCCAAGTTGGTGGGCTTGAGAGGACTCGAACCTCTGACCTCACGCTTATCAGGCGTGTGCTCTAACCAACTGAGCTACAAGCCCGTCTGACGGGTGCTCTGGTTCCTGCTGATCTGTCATTGTCAGAGAACACGATAACTCGAAGACTTGACCAACCACCTCTGCCCACTGGGGACAGAACATGATTTGGCAAATCAAAAGCTGGAGCAAGAAGAGCGGCTATTCGATCTTTTCTCGGATCCGGAGGTTCCCCACCACTGACGTGGCAGGTCCGGTTCCGACACCAAGCCCAGTGGGCTCGATGTTCTAGTTATCCCTAGAAAGGAGGTGATCCAGCCGCACCTTCCGATACGGCTACCTTGTTACGACTTAGTCCCCCTCACCGGCTTCACCTTAGGCGCGTCCCTCCTTGCGGTTGGAACTACGACTTCGGGTGCGACCAATTCGGGTGGCTTGACGGGCGGTGTGTACAAGGCTCAGGAACATATTCACCGCGGCGTAGCTGATCCGCGATTACTAGCGATTCCGGCTTCATGTGGGCGAATTGCAGCCCACAATCTGAACTGAGGGCGACTTTGTGGGATTGGCTTCACCTTACGGCTTCGCAACCCTCTGTGTCGCCCATTGTAGGACGTGTGTAGCCCAGGTCATAAAGGCCATGATGACTTGACGTCGTCCCCACCTTCCTCCTACTTTCGCGGCAGTCCGTCTAGAGTCCCCGCCATGACGCGCTGGTAACTAAACGTAGGGGTTTCGCTCGTTAAAGGACTTAACCTAACACCTCACGG
>JANPIY010000350.1:0-7334 GCA_031425255.1 Planctomycetota bacterium | reverse complement strand
CGCTGATGAAGCGCCCGAGATCGTCCTGCGCCAGACCCCACTGGGAACCACGGCCGTAGATCGGATCGGTGGTCCATCTCAGGTCCGCGCCGATCCTGAAGCGGCGGCTGCCGAGTTGCGCGGTGTAGAGGAGGTTGTCGGTGCCCCAGGTCAGCGCGCTGTCCTGATGCTCCAGGTTCGACTTGGACGGGCCGCCATCGAAGACCTCGACCTTCTCATCCGCCACGCCATCGCCGTCGGTGTCCTTGTAGCTGACAAACTTGCCGGTGTAGGTCTCGGCGATCACCACGCGGTCGCCCAGGGGCAGGACCATGCGCGGCAAAACCAGGTTGTCGACGAACGCGGTCGAGCGGTCGTAGACGCCATCGCCATCGCTATCGACCAGCTTCGACACGCGCGACCTGGGTTCATCCTGGTCCCGCGCATCGGCGTCGAGCATGTAGGTCTTCATTTCGCAGACGTAGAGCGCACCGTCGGCGTCCCAGGCAAAACACACAGGATTGGTGATCATCGGCTCCCTGGCCGCCAGCTCGACGCGCCAGCCGGGCGGGAGCTTCATGCGCTGCAACGACTCCTCGACGCCCTTGGGCGCTGGCAGGACCTTGGCGATGCCACCGGGATAGTTCTGGCTGGCCTTCTCGGCCGGGAAATCCGCGGGGATCGCCGTGGTGCAGGAACCCTTCGCCAGCCACTCGATCGAACGCAGCAGCACGGTCTGGTAGCCGATGCACGATAGGCACGCGGTGTCGCCGACGTGCCCCATGACGTTGGTCAGCATCTTCCCCTTGCCGACCGGCACCCACCACACGATCGGCTCGTCCTTGCCGGTGCCGCCCTTGGTGGGATCGGAGAATGCCGACATCAGGATGTTGAGCTTCTCCGCCGGCCCGCGCTGCCCGTGATAGAGCTCGTCGTAGCGGTGGATCCAGGTCGCCGGCATGCGATTGGTGATCGGGTGCTTGGCATCGCGGACCGTCATCTTCCAGTCGTACTGGCCGCCGTGGCCCATGCCGCGACCCTGGTTCCTCTCTTCGCGCTGCAGCTTGCCCAGCTCGTCGAAGTAGACGCTGGCGCCGAACTCTTTGCCGCGCCAGAGCAGGCCGACCCCCTGCTCGAAGCCGTTCCAGCCGGTGAAGCTGTTGTTGGCGGCGTGTAGTGGCATCACGCCACCGCCGGCCTCGAGGTATGTCTCCAGCGCTGCCTTCATCCCGTCGGGCCACATCTCGCCGTTGTAGTTGAGCAGCACCGCACCGTACCTGCTGAAGTCGGGCTTCCACGCCGCCCACGCCTCCGGCGACGCCTTGGCCGGCGGCGTGTTGCTCTCCTCCACCGCGAGGTGCGGCTGGCTGGCCAGGAACGCCATCAGGAAGGCATTGGACTTCTGCCAATCGTGGTTGTTCTGCCCGCCGACCAGCAGCACCGGGATGCGCTCGGCGGACATCAGGGCAGAGGGAACGGACAACAGGATGAGCAGGGCGATGCGACTGAACATGAGGGCGGGCTCCGGGCGGTGCGGTGACTGAAGCATGGACGGCCAGCGATATGAAAGCGCTTCCATATACATGTCGGACTTTGTACCCCGGACCTACCGAAACGTTTGCCGGAATGTCTCCAGGCGTCATCCAGGGCAGGGGTTTTGTCCAAGGAGTGGTCTAACACGCGGCGACGGCAAACGTACAGATGTCGACAGCCGACAGTCGACAGCCGGAGTGATATCCACCGGAGCACGCAGAGCACTCGGTGGTGGATATATGCTGTCCACTGTCTGCTGTCGCCGAGCGACTAGGCCATGTCGAGGCCGGGCATGGTGCGAGTGCTGGTGGAGAACGCGCCCTCCTCGATGCCCAGGCGTTGGAGCATGCTGACATAAAGATCGGTCAGCGACTGGTTCTTCGCCTTGTCGCGGTTGAAGGCCAGGTGGCCGGCGTGCTTGAAGCCGCCGCCGGCGAGCAGCACCGGCAGGTTGTCGTTGGAGTGCGCGTTGGCCGAGCCCATGTGCGTGCCGTAATAGACCATGGTGTGGTCGAGCAGCGAGCCGCCGGGCTCTTCGACCGCCTGCAGGCTGGCGAGGAACTCGGACAAGGCGCGGAACTGCGCCTCCTCGATCAGCTTGAGCATGGCGATCTTCTCCGGCTGGTTGCCGTGGTGGGTCAGCGGATGGGTGCCCTCAGTGACGCCCGGGATGTCGGGACGCTTGTCGAACTGGCTGATGATGATGGTGATGAGGCGCGTCGAATCGCTGGCGACGGCTAGCCGCGCGAGATCGAACATCGCGCGCGTGCGCGGCAGCAGCGCCCCAGGGTCCTTGTGGTCCTGCGGCGACGTGGCGTCGACCACCGGCTTGGGTTTGCGCTCCCACTCCTCGGCCACCACCAGGCGTCGTTCACATTCGCGCAGCGAGGTGAAGTACTGGTCGACCTTGGCGCGATCGGTGGCGCTGAGCCTACCACCCAGCTGCTTGGCGCGATCGCCGACCGCGTCGAGCACGCTGCGCTCCTGGCGCAGCTGGGCGATCTGCGCCTCGACCTCCGCTGGATTGCCCTGCAGGAACAACTGCTTGAACACCTGCGAGGGCCGGTCCTCGGCCGGGATGCGCACGCCTGCGGCGGTGAACGAGATGCTGCCGCGGGTGTCGACGCCGAGCGCCAGCGAGGGCAGGCGGGTGGCGAGCCCGATGCGTTCGGCGGCGAACTGGTCGAGTGAGATGCTGTTGCGGAAGCCGGCGCGGTTGGGGTGGATGGCGCCGGTGAGGAACGAGCGCTCGGCGTCGTGGCCGCCATCGACCTGCGGCAGCGACACGCCGGAGAACACCGTCATGCGCTCACGGTGTTCCCGCAGCAGGTCGAGGTAGGGCGTGCCCTCGTAGTCCTTGCCGGCCTTGGTCGGGAAGAAGTACTGGGGCAGGATGCCCTGGTTGGTGTTGATGGCGATCAGCCGCCGCGGACTCCCGCCGGCCGTGCGGGTGGCTGCCGGCGCCTTGGGTTCTACCGCCGGCGCCATGGCCTCGAGGAAGGGCAGCGCCAGCGCCACGCCCAGCCCCTTGAGCATGGTGCGGCGGTCGAGCGGGCGGGTGAGGCTCAGTTTGGCCATGGGAGGACTCCTGTTCAAACCGCAGAGTGCGCAGAGATGATCCACACATGAGGCACTGATTGTATGGGCGGCATGATCCACCGTCGGATCGCGCAGAAAGTGCTGAGCAACCAGTGCGAAGCCTCTGCGCCCTCTGCGCTCTCTGCGGTTTGATTGGCAGTCATTTTCATCATTTGCTCCTGAACAGCTCGCTCTGCACCACGCCATGGATCAGCGTGCGCAGGCCGAACTTCCGCGCCCGGGCGTCCTTGAGGATCAGTTCCACCTGCGGCTGGTCGCTGATGGTGACCGGTGCGCTGGTGGCGTAGGCGATCAGGCGCGTGATGAGATTGCGTGCGACCTGGGCCTCGTCCTTCTGCAGAAGTTGGCGCAGTGCCGCCATGCCCGCGGCGGAATCGCCTGTGGGCGCTCCGTTATCGACCACCGGCCCCTGGCGGAAGCGCACGTTGCGGACGCCGACGCCCAGCTTGACCTCCTCGCCTTTGCCGTTGCTGCGATAACGCGTGCGTGCCGCGCCCATCACGTCGAATGATTCCAGGGCAAACCCTGGGGGATCGATGCGCTGGTGGCACGACGCGCAGGCGGCATTGGCGCGGTGCTGGTCCAACTGCTCGCGGATGGTCACCGTGCCGCGGGTGTCGGGTTCGATCGATCCGGCATCGGCGGGCGGTGGCGGCGCGGGCCGACCCAGGATGCGGTCGATGATGAACGCTCCGCGTTTGACCGGCGAGGTGGTGGTGCCGTTGGCGGTGACCTTGAGCACTCCGCCCTGGGTGATGAAGCCACCGCGCGGGGAATCCGCGGGCAGGGCGACCTTGCGCAGTGCCGTGCCGGTGATCCCTGGGATGCCGTAGAGCTGGGCGAGACGCTCGTTGATCATCGCGAAGTCGCCGGCGTAGAGGTGGCGCGTTCCCAGGTCGGCGCGCACCAGCTCGTCGAAGTAGCTGCGCACCTCCTGGAGCTGCGACTCGATCAGGTGGTTGTCGCAGAAGTACTCGGGGTAGAGCTGACGGTCCGGCACGGTGTCGTAGATGCGCGCCAGATCGAGCCATTGGTCGGTGAAGTCCTGGGTCAGGCGGCCGGCCTTGCGATCGTTCAGCATGCGCTCGGTCTCGGACCGCAGCGTCTCCGTGCGCAGCAGCGCGCCCGAGCGCGCCTGCTTCAGCAACGACTCGTCGGGCATCGAACGCCACAGGAAGTACGACAGCCGCGCGGCCAGCGCGTAGGCATCGAGCTTCCCAGGAGTCTCGCGCAGGAAGAGGAAGTCCGGCGCGCTCAGCACCGCCTGATAGGCCAGGCGCATGGCGTCCTGGAAGCAGCGCTTGTCCGTGAGCGCAGCCAGCGCCAGCGCCTGGTAACGCTGGACCTCGCCTTCCTCCAGCGGTCGGCGGAAGGCGCGTTCCATGAACGCGCGCAGCAGCCGCGCGCTGTCGTGTTCCGGGTCCTTCGAGACCACCATGAACGGACCGCCTGGACCACGCCAGGCCCGCGGCTGGACGCTGGTGCCGATCATCGCTTGGCGCGGCTCCTTCAGGCCGCTGGCGCGGTCCCACTTGGCGAGCGGCAGGTCCCCGAACAGCCGGCGGTGGGATTCCGGCGGCCACTGGTCGAGCAGCGGCCCCTCTTGTTCGACCCACTCGACGGCGATGCCGGGACCACGGTAGGCCTTGGTGAGCTGCTCCGGCGGATTGCGGTCGTCGAGCGTGGCGCAGAACAGCGACAGCCGCTCGGTGCCATGCAGCCAGATGGTGAACTCGACCACGCCGGCCTGCGCCGGGACGTCGAAGAAGTGCAGGAAGCGTCCCTCGGGGATCTGCAGTCCCGCGACGTGGTTCACCGTCGGCGGCAGCAGCTTGACGTCCTTGGCGTCGCCACTGCCTGGGCAGTCGATCTCCACCCCGCGGCAGCGGATGCGGAAGCGGTAGAATCCCGGTTCCGGCATGCTGTCGTCGAGCAACCACTGGCCCTGCGCGTTGTTCTTCTGACGGGTGAGGACCACCCACTCGTCGACGTAGCGGCTCTCGCTCTTGCCTTCTGGGAGGCGCTTGCCGTCCTTCTCGTTGAACATCTTGCTGTCCTGCAGCTTCTGGCGCAGCACCCGGGTCTCCGGCCTGGGCCGCAGGGCCATCGCCGCGCCGAGGGCATGATCGGTGGCCTCGAGGTAGCGGCCGATCTGCACGTAGGACAGCTCCTGCACCGTGGCGATGTTGTCGAAGCCGCCACTGAGCGGATCGGCCGGCAGGATCTCCTTCACCTCCATGGCATGGATGGCGAAGAGATCCTCGAGGGTGTGCTCGTACTCCACGCGATTGAGCCGGCGCAGCGGCACGCGGCCATCGGTCTTGCGGCGCTTGCCGTCGGCGGCGAGGAGCTGCTTCTCCAGCGCGCTGGTGAAGCTCGCGGAATCACTGGCGCCGAGCTTCTTCTTCGGCGGCATCTCGCCCTCGGCGACGCGGGCCTGGATCTTCATCCAGGTGGCCATGCCGGCGGGGTCCTGCTCGACCGGCTTCAAGGTGTCGAGGCGCAGGTCGCCTTTGGCGACGTCGGCGTCGTGGCATTCCAGGCAGTTGGCCTTGATCAACGCCTGCACGGGATCGGCCCCCGGCAGGACGGTAGCCACCAGGGCGAGCACGAGCAGATGCGCCAGATGATGCGGCATGCGGCCTCCTCCCCTGGGTAAGGCAGCCCGGCGGGCGCGGTTACCACCCCACCATACCACGTCGTGCCCGCGGCGTGGCGGTGGGGCAGGCCTTTTGTTGGGATCCTCCAGCCACCTCCTGCCTTTTTCCGCAGATGACCACGGCCGCCGCCCACCCCGAGGGATTCCCAGCCCGCGGCACCGCCCATGCTGGCGCGCGCATGGATGCCGACGCGCTGCTCGAACGCCTGATCGCCCGCGCGCAGGCCGGCAGCCGCGCCGCCTTCGAGGAACTGGTGCGCCACAGCGAGGCGCGCGTGCGCGGCTGGGTGGTGATGCACACCGGCCCCGGGTCCGATGCCGACGAGATCAGCCAGCGCACCTACATCCAGGCCTTCACCCACCTCGCCGACTACCAGGCCGGCACCAGCCCGATCGCCTGGCTGCTGACGCTCGCGCGGTACGAGGCGCTGACCGAGGCCACCCGCCGCCGACGCCTGGCCGACTACCACAGCCGCTTCGCCCCCGACCTGATCGAGCGCGAGGTCCGCCGCCGGGCCGAGCAGCCGGTGGAGCACACCATTGAACGCGTCGACCGCCTGCGTGGCTGCCTTGAACGCCTCGACGAGGCTGGCCGACAGGTCCTGCGTTGGCGCTACGAGGACGACCTTCCGCTCGCCGACATCGCCGGACGCAGCGGGCGCTCGCTGCCCGCCATCAAGAAGCAGCTCTTCCTGCTGCGGCGGAAGCTGCAGCACTGCATCGGCCTCGGCGCGTCGGCGGGTACGCCATGAGCGGCGCGCACCCGACCCAGGACCACGACGAGCGGTGGCAGGACTGGCTCGATGGCGAGTTGCCAGCGGACCAGGCGGACCGCCTGGAGACCATCCTGACCGACGACGCCGCGACCGCGCGCGTGATCGATCTCTACCAGGCGCACCGTCTGCTCGGCCTCGCCCACGCCGACGACGGCGAACGCTTCGTCCAGGCCACCGTCCGCCGCCTGCCGCGTACCGGCAAACAGTTCAGCGACGAGGTCATGGCGCACATCGATCAGTTGCGCCCATCACCCCGCTGGCGGCGTCAGATCCTGCTGGCAGCCGCCGCATTGCTGCTGCTGACCGTTGGCCTCGGCGGCTGGTTGGCGCTGCCGCCGTCGCCGGAACCGGTCGCGACCCTGGTCGCCAGCCAGGAGGCACGCTGGAGCGGTGTCCAGCCCGCCGACGGCGCGCGCCTGCGCCCAGGGACCCTTCACCTCCTCGCCGGACGGGTGCTGATCCACGGCGACGGCGGAGCGCAGCTCGCGATCATCGCGCCGGCGAGGTTCTCGCTCCTTACGCCCGAACACCTCCAGGCGTTCAGCGGCACGTTGGCGGTGCGCTTGAACGCCGGCAGCCGTGGCTTCACCATCACCACCGCGGTGGGCGACCTGGTCGACCGCGGTACCGAGTTCGTGGTGCGCGTCGCCGAGCAGGGCACCGAAGTCCACGTCATCGCCGGGGCGGTGGCCTGCGTGCGCGCGGGCGTCACGACCTCCACCCTGGCGGCCGGTCAGGCCGTGCGGATGCGTTCAGCCAGCGATGTCGGTGAAGCGATCCCGCTCGGC
>JANPIY010000349.1:0-4945 GCA_031425255.1 Planctomycetota bacterium | reverse complement strand
GATATGCGGGCGGGCAGAATTTCGGCACCCATGTCGATAACGCGATCCGCCAGGTGACGGGCACGCCGCATAAGGTCCGGACGGATCTTTCGGCAACTCTGTTCTTCTCGGAGCCGTCCGAATATGACGGAGGCGAACTCGTGATCGAGGACAACTACGGCGTTCAGAAAGTGAAGCTCTCCGCTGGCTCGATGATCCTTTACCCCGCAAGCAGCCTGCATCACGTGACTCCGGTTACACATGGCGAACGGCTCGCTTCGTTTTTCTGGATCCAGAGCATGGTCCGCGACGATGCCGAACGCACCCTGCTGTTCGACCTCGACCGTTCCTTGGGCTGCCTGCGTCAGCGCGGCCTGAGCACCCAGCCGGAGATGGTCATGCTCACCGGCATCTACCACAACCTGCTGCGGAAATGGGCGGAGCTCTGAACCGGCCGAGGCTGCGACAACAGGTGGGGTGACCGCAGCCATTCCGCGAGTCGGCTCCGCTGCGGTGTCTTCACATGGTGAAGCGGCCGACCAGCTTTTTCAAATCGCCAGCCAAGACCGTGAGTTCTTGCGCGGCGGCGCGCGTCTCACTGGCATTGGTGCTGACTCTGGTCGCCGTATCGGCGAGTTGGTTGACCACGGCGGCGGTCTCAGCACTGCCGTTCGCTGCTTCATTGACGTTGCGCGACATTTCGATCGTCGTGGCGGATTGTTCTTCGACTGCCGCTGAAACGGTTTGCTGCAGCTCATCGATGCGCTTCACCACGTTCGCGATGCCGGTGATGACGACACCGGTCTCCTTCGCCTGATTTTGAATCGCAGTGACGGTCTGACTGATCCGCGCGGCGGCTTCTGCCGCTTGTTGGGCGAGCAGTTTGACTTCGCTGGCGACCACGGCAAACCCCTTGCCCGCCTCACCGGCACGTGCCGCCTCGATGGTGGCGTTGAGTGCCAGCAGATTGGTCTGCTGAGAAATATCGCTGATGATTTTGACCACCTCTCCGATCTCTTGGCTCGATTTCTCCTGTTGCATGACCCGTTGCACCGCATCGCCGGCACGCCCTGCCGCATCTCGCGATATGAGACCCGCTTCGTTGGCGCCTTTGGCGATTTCGCCGATCGACGTCGACAACTCCTCGGTACCAGTCGCCACCGATGAGAGGCTGGCTGAGATCTGCTGAGAAGTGGCGGCGGCTTCTGTTGCCTGCGCAGAAACCTGGATGGCGGTGGTTGCCATGCCCTCACTGGCCTGGGTCAAGGACACCGCCCGGGCATTGACGTTGGCCGCCGCAGTGGCGACCTGCTGCATGGTGTCTTTGAGGGTGTTGATCGTGAGGTTGAGCGAGCGCGACATCTCTCCCAACTCATCGCGCCGTTCGATGGCCAGGGTGTGCGTGAAATCACCCCCCGCCACCCGCTCGAGGAGCTTCGCCGCCGCTCGCACCGGTCGGGTGATCGAGCGCGCGAGTATCCAGGCCAACACCATGGCTATGAACATCGAGAAGCTGCCGGTGATGAGGGAGTGCCAGATCAGCTGGGTTTTAGCCTGAGTGATCAGCACGACTTGAGCCTGGTCCATGGCCTGGAAGGCCTTGCCGGTTTCGCTTTGCAGGTCGTTGAATGAAGCGCTGATGCGCGCCTCTTCCCGACGGATCCGGCGATCAGACACCAGGACCGTCGTCTTCCCCACGCCCTTACCGCTATTCAGGACCTCGTCGCTCGCAGAACAGACGTCACCGCGCGCGGTCAGCGCGGTAAATGCGGCGGCAACGGATGAGACATTCAATTCTTTGGCCAATGCAGGGTCAAGGTGACTGCTGCGCGGTTTACCGTTTTTGTCGGAGACGAATACCAACAAGACTTCCGGATCCTTGTCGATGCTCGCGCAGGCGCGATCCAGCGCTTCGTCATCGAAGGTCACGAGAGCCGCTGGAGTGAGTTCGGCGAGGAGGCTCGCGAGCACGTCGGATTTTTTTTGAATCTCGCTTCGCGACGCTGCGATCTGTTCGGCCATGAGCTTGGCCAGACGATCATGTTCGCCTCGTTTGACGAGAGACGTGCCGCGTTCTTGTTCCGCAGTGATCGCGGCCAAGGTCGAGCGTTGGTCGATCAGGCTGACGGCCGTCAGCATGGCGGTCAGACCGAGTGCGATGGATGAGACGGCCAAGACCAGACGCTGGCCAAGGGTGATGGACATAGTCACCGACCGCTCATTTCACCGGCAGGAAATCTGCTTTGGCGACCAACGCTTGGCCTGCTGGGGAGAGTACATATGCGATAAAGGATGTGACCTCGCTGGGGGCGTTGTTTTTACAGACCAGGATGAGGGGCCTGGTCAACGTATAGGTGCCCATTTTCATCTGCTCGCTGGAGGCGGTCTTGCCGTCGATGGCCAGCAATTTCACGGCGCCGCCTTTTTTCACCAGCACCTCAGCGGCGGCGACCGAGACGAAGCCGATGGCACCGGGATCCGCGAGCACCGTTGCCATGATCTCCTTGGTTCCTGCGGTGCGTTTGGCGCGAACCTTGCTCCACTCGGTGGTACCTTTGGCGCGGAAGACCAGGCCCTTGTCAGCGCCTTCGCCCTCGAGTTGAACGTCCATTCCAAAATGGTGCTTGAAGGCATCCAAGGTGCCTCCTTTTTCCTGTTCGGAGATCAGGACGATGGGGCCTTTTCCGCCGACATCTTTCCAGTCCGTGATCTTCCCACCATAGATGTCCGCTACCTGCGCCTTGGTCAACCCACTGACGGTGTTCTCGCTATTGACGATCAGAGCCAATCCATCGGTTCCGATGACGGTGCTGATCAAGTCAGGAAACTGGGTTTTTTCCTCGGCTTTAATCTCACGCGAAGTCATGCCGATGAACACGTCGCCTTTACCGGCCTTTTCGATGCCCGCGCTACTCCCACCCTGGCCAAGGGCGAACGTCACCTCGGGGTGAGCCGCTGAAAAAGCCTTTTGTGCGAGATCGATGACCGGATGGACGGTGGTTGAACCGGCGATGGTGATCTGGGTTTCGGCCGCGGTTCCTCGCATACAAAATGACAATGACAGAGTCAAAAGGAGCGAGTAATGAACGCGCATGAGTCGTCTCCGGGTGCGTGGGTGTCTCAAAAGTAGGACATACATACCCTTCACACGATCTTCTTCGCAAGTGGATTCTGCTGCATGCTGAAGCTCTTCGTCGCTTGGCACTGGCACAGGTGATGAAACGAAACGATGGGATGACCTCCTTGACCCACGCTCGACGCGGCCCGGCTCGCCGCTCACGGCATACCTTCCGCGCCACCAAGGGATCCCCTTTGATTACGGCGTGCTGATTTCAACGAAGCAGGGTCTGGTCCAGGAAACCGGTCAGCGTCGACATCAACCTCTTCGGCTTTCGAGGAAGGCGATCAGATCCGCCAATTCCTGGGCGCTGAGCAGACGATCCAGGCCCTCGGGCATCAGCGACACCGGCGACGGCTTCGCCTCGCGGATGTCGGCCCGCAGGAGGCGCTGATCGAGGCCGCCGGCCACGGTGAGCACGATGAAGTCGGTGCCCTCGTTCTTGATCGTACCCAGATGGATCTGCCCGTCGCTGGTCGAGATGATCCACGGTTCGTAGCTGCGGACGAAGCTGGCGCTGGGGAAGACCACCGCTTCGAGCAGGTCGCGCCGGCTGCGCACTTTGCCGACGCCGGTCAGGTCGGGGCCGATGCGTCCACCGACGTAGCCGATGGTGTGGCAGGTGGTGCAGGCGGCGCGTGGACTGTTGAAGATCTCCTGGCCGCGGCGGCCGTCGCCAGCGGGCAGGGTGGTGAGCAGTCCATCGAGTCGGACGGCCTGCGCCGCGGTGTCCTGTTGCAAGGTCGCCAGCCACTTCTGCGCGGCGGCCTGGACGCTGGGCGGATATGCGGCGGCCACAGCGCGGATCTGCTCACCACGCAGGGCTGGGCCGGCCTTCGAGGTGCGCAGCGTCTCTATCAGCGCTAGGCCGAGCGCTTCGTCGGTGTTTGCCGTGCGGGTGGTATAGAGCGTCAGCAGACGACCGAGTTCCAGCGGACCGCAGGTGGACAGTGAGGCGAGCAACGCGTGTTTCTGCTCCGTGCTCAGCGTCGCACCGGTCAGGGCGCGGACCGCGGCGGCGCGCGTGGTGACCGCGCCCGTCGGCTGCAGATGGGTCGTGAGCACGCCGAAGAGCGCGGCATCGAGTTCACCCACGCCACCGGGAACCGCCGCCAGCGCACGGATGCGCACCTCGTCGGGACGGGTCGCATCGCGGCCGATGCGCAGGAGCGCGGCGGTGAGCGGCTGATCGGCACTGGCACGGAAAGGCAGGCGCAGGGCCACCGTGATCGCGGCATCGACCAGTGCAGGCTCCGAGGAGCCCAACACCTGCGCCAGGGTCGGCGCCCACGCGGGTGGAGCCTTGGCCACACTGACCTCGGCCATCGCCGACAATGCGGTCAGGCGCCCGGCGAGCGGGAGGGCGGCGTCGAGCGGCGCCGTGGCGAGGAAATCGCTGAGGTGGGTCGAGGTCGCGAGCCGGGTGAGCAGCAGTTGGAGTTCCTGGCGAGCCTCCGGTGCCAGACCAGGATCACCAAGACGGGCTGAGAAGTAGCCGACCAGGGTTGCGCTCCAATCCGGGCGGTGGGCGATGATCCACCGTGCGGCTTCGCTCAGCAGCGGTTCACGGTGGGCGAGCAGCGGTACCACGCGATCCGCGTCGAGCTGCGTGGGCAGCGCCTGATCGACGGCGATCAACAGTGCGCGCCTGAGCGGTACCGCGTTGCCGCTGTCGTCAGCGGGCATGATGCTCCACACCTCGGACCTCGCGGTTTCCGGCATGCGCAGCAGCAGCTCCTGGAGCGCGAAGATCACCGCATGTTCCAGGAAGCGATCGCTATCGGACCGCAGGGCGGCCCCCACAGCGATGAGGTGGTCGCGGGTACCGGCGGCGCTGCGGCCGAAGGC
>JANPIY010000348.1:0-7729 GCA_031425255.1 Planctomycetota bacterium | reverse complement strand
CGAACTTAACAGGCTTGCCACCTGCCACGGCAGCTTGCATATAGGTAGAGCGACCAATGGACCTCTGTTTCGCTAATTTGTATAAATCTCTTTCGGTGTAAGGCCCGTTCCATTTATCAGCGAGCCATACGTACCACCCCTTCTGTTCGAGCTGAAGCTGTCTTAAATCTGAATGCATAGGCGCTAAAAAAATGTATTTCTAATCGTTGATATTTTACACGCTTTTAATTAAGTCATTGTATTTGTGACCTCATATGTTTAGCAATTTGCTTAGCTTGAAAATATCTCGTCCAAGTGAAAGTAACAGCAAACATAATTATTGGAATCCACGACCCTTCATAAGCCAACCAGAGACCCATTACAGGCATAATCAACAAGTATGCCCCCGGCAGGAACATAAAAGCAGCTGCAAGAATGGACCAAGCCCCTATTTGCTCGTATCCAAACCATGCGAAAACAAAAATGGATGCCAAAAACAGATTCGTTCCAATCGACCTAATCCTCCGAATTTTCTGTGGGAAACTGTCCCATCCGGGTATATATGCCCTGCCAGTTTTCTGTTCGAATCCCTCATGTGGATTTGGGGATATAGGATTGTAACCCTCTATATGCTGATTCAGAAACCTTCTTTTTTCTTGAATCTGGGGATGATTAAAGTTTGACGACAGAAACCAATTGTCAAATCCATGCCTCCACAATAGATCTGTTGGACGAATATCTCCAGAATATATTAAATGATTAATTTGTTCTTCTGTCCATAGATGAGGCCCAGTCAATACGCCTTCTCGGTGCACAAACCATGCGTCCCTGACAGGAATGGGTAAAGGTGGGTATTTTTTTATCTGATTCAGCATAGGTGATTACATTCGCAAATTTTGGTACCCCCCTCAGCTACAGCCTGACCAAAAAGAATTGAGGGCACTTCTTCAAAACCCATAGATCTCTCTTTAAAAATCCAACGCGGCATCGATCCATATGTTTGCCTAATAAATCTCTCCTTAGAGAACTTATCACCTGCTTCCTTAGAGACGTGTATCGTTATCTGTATTATCTCTTCATCCATTTCGCCATCAGGTCTTGCATATTCACCGACCTGCAAGCGACTCCAGCGAACGACGTAAGCCATTCGCATTTCATCCATTGGATCTATGTTTTGAGGCCAAGAAGTCATAAGTAGAACAAATAGGACATAAGAGGGGAGAGAGAACGCGGCTAGTACTACGTAAAAAAGCTACCGCTCTCACGGATCAAGTGTCTCTCTGCTCTGCTACATGTCCCTCTAGTAAAGCTGCGGGAGTAGGCGGGGGTATGTGCCGAGAAGGAGGGGGGCGATTGAGACTCCCGCTACTTGAGGGAAAGATACGGACAGCAAGCAAACGGGCCCTTCACAAAACTGGCCTCCCCAAATAATTTGGTTAGGGAGAATCCTGTTGGCCCCGAGTCCAAGACCCGCTTCCCCCAGACCTGCACATGGTGACACACTTCTGTCATCCCCTCTGCCGTACCATAGACATGTGGGTCAGAGGGTAGCAGGGCGTCACAGGGGGTAGGGCTCAGTAGAATTATGTTCTCTCTAGCCCGAAAAGGCAACTTTTAGAGGCCCCTAAAGGGAGCGGCTGTTGCAATATTATGCCCGAAAATCGAACTTGTACAGTCCCTTAGACACGATTTCTTTTGCCCTGATCCAGTATGAATCCCTTTTTGTTTGCCTAAGTCGTTCTTGTTCCGCGACTTTATCAGGTTTTCCTCCGTTCTTTATGTTGAAGCTGAAACGGGTAGGGAATTGATTTCTTTCCCCGTAGCGGGGCAATCCGTGTGATTGCATCTCTCGGTCATAACAAAACCTCTCAAAACCAAATTCAACGTATTTTGAAGCGGGCAGATCATTCACCACGCAAGAGGAACATTGTATAGATGTATCTAATGGTATAACCCCAGACCGAATCCAAGCAATTATTTCGCCCGTGGTTATTTTGGCATACATTTTCCCATCGAAGTAGAATTTGTGATTTACGACAAAAGGCAGTGATAGTATGGGCGGTATCGTGGTTAATGTAGTGCTGATTCTGGGCAGTGTATCTCCAAACACGTCCTCTAATCTCGGGGCATTTTTCCAATGAATTTTAGCTCCCTGTGTAGGCCTAACACGGTCGCCGTGAAG
Source organism: Planctomycetota bacterium (assembly GCA_031425255.1). Classification (GTDB taxonomy): domain Bacteria; phylum Planctomycetota; class UBA11346; order UBA11346; family UBA11346; genus BOG-1363. Next base: position 5,568 of record JANPIY010000348.1, on the reverse strand, counting down.
TAACTGCCCGTTGCCCAGCATGACACGAATATCCTGCGGTCTTAAAGGGCCAAAATCTAGTTTTCTAAGCCATACTTCATATGTTTCAGCATCGTTCTCTTTGATACCTATAATATCCTCACCCTTTCTGCTCCTGACAATCTTTATTTCCTTCTCATATACATATCTCTCTGATTTTGGACGGCAAATCGAAGCAGCCTCTTCGGGTTTCTCAAGCCCCCCATGCCATAAATATGCGGACCGGCTTATTTTGCCAGATCGTATCAAATCTATAACCCCACCAGTCGTCAACAAATATGGTCCCTCAAAATCCGCGTCATTTTTTATATACCACCTATGCTTTAGTCTAAACGGAAGAATAGAGCCTGTTAAAATTAAATCGGAGGCCACATCTTCATGGGATTCAAATTTATCGAATACTACTACGGTATACTTGGGATTGTGGAGGTCGGGTTCAGAAGTGAGCCGGTCCTGAGGAGCAATAATGCCAGCCGTGTATAATAATCGGATCATCTTGCCAGTATAAGGGCCAAAAGAGTCCAACATGGTATGAACGTACCAGTTAATCTCTTCTGGTGAGGGTTCGTTTTTCATCTCGTATGTTCGGAAGGGGAGGAGGGGAGGAGCTAAGCCAGAACTGAAGGGGCTTCTCCTCCATACTTAGTATGTTGTATCAATACAAAACAATGACCAAAGATACGTTCACTATCGAAAACGGCGTCCCTTTGCCCGATATGGGCCCATCTGGGCTCGGCAGAGGACACCGCTCGGATTTACAAAAACTGTCAGATCCGGACAAAATCCGGATTGTCTCCCGCTCGTTTCGGGACTTCATCCTGAGCACGTTCCCTGCTACACAGGAAGATACGTCTCTGCTCAAAGGGGTTGGCTTCCTGCTCTTTCCAACCCACGTTGACTCTAAGTGGGGAAGTCCGATTGCCTGCTGCCGCACTGTCGCTGGCTTTGAAGGCCGGGACTACAAGTGCGCTCAGAACAACTACCGGGACATCGCTCGATATTTTGACCGGTTGAAGACGCACGTGTTGCCGGACTTGACGCTGACCTCCTACGTGGCTGGTGAGGAGTGCAGGCGCATCAAGTCCACAGGATTCACTTCAAGCGTCGAAGACGCACTGAGGGCCGAGCTTCGCACCCCACGTTCTCAGATTCTGGATCCCGTGTTCTTGGTAGACGGGAGGACGGCGAACAGGCTGAATACGTCCAGAATAGCGGACCTTTCCCGCCGCGCTGCTGAGAAGACCTACCCGCTGGCTGCGAGCGACGAGATTCGGGAAGTCCTACAATACCTCAACAATCTGCCCCAGAACGGATTCACAAAGACGCTCGTCCACATGAGCAGAGCGTACGACATGGCGAGTGACTTTCCGGATCAGCCGGAGCCTGATCCCTGCCACTGGAACAGTCACTCTGGTCCCTCCAGTCTCTCAGCCTCTATGTCACCCAGAGAGGTGGCCTACCGGACCCTCAGGGAGATTGAGGAGAATCCCAAGCCCCTCTACGAACCGGGCGTCAGAACGGCGCGGATCACGCCGACCGGACTGAACCTCACCAACATTGACTCACGGATCCGGCGGGAGCTGACAAGTAAGTGGGTGGAGTATGACTTAAAGTCAGCCCAGCTTGCTATTAACTGTAAAGACTGGGGGGTGCCGGGTGTATGTGCCTTCTTGGAATCCGGAGGTGACGTATGGCGCGATATTGCGAGCCATGCCTTTCCGGACCTACCCTTTGATGCGGATTTCAAAGGGGTCATTAAAGAGGCCGTGTACTCGATCTCCTACGGCAAGTCAAAACCAAAGGTGAAAGCGGCACTGACATGTCATCTTGGGGAGTACCTACGAAGGAGCGGGCGTGAGTCTGATAGGATGAAAAACTCTGAGGTATCGCGCACCTTCACCTCCCACTGGATCGTCCGGGCTTTGTTGGACGCCCGTGAAGGCCGGGTTGCTCAAATCGAGCAGGAGGGTGGGACTTACGACGACTTTGGAAACTGGATTGCGTTGACCGAAGACGTGGACGTAAAGTCCGTTCTGGCACAGCGGGCACAGTCCATTGAGATGGCAATGGTGCTACCCGTGTATCGGCTGGCGAAGACGACGAAAGACTTCACGGTGATCCTCCACCAACACGACGGATTCAATGTGGACTTCCACGCCGCAACCCGAAAAGAGAGATGGGTAAAGAGGATTGAGCAGGTAGTGGCAGAGGAAGCGGTACGCCGTGGAATCCCAACCCGACTGGAAGTCAAAACGGGATAGAACGATGCCTGAGCGTCGTTATCGGATCATGCAGCCGCGAATCAATCACGTCTGATGCAGGTTCAAATCGGGTGCGCAACCCCATGTTCGCAGCACCGAACGTTCCTTCCAACCCTGCTCCTGCGTCTGACGTAGACTGTCAACAGTCTGACAACAGTTGCTGCCTGATTCGAGCTACCCGGTCTGTCCCCTAAGGACTCCGGGAGACGCGAAACGGCCCCTCATCCCATCAGAGAGGGACAAGAGGCCGTTTCTTTTGAGGTGCCAAGCAGATTCGAACTGCTGTACAGGGTTTTGCAGACCCTTGCCTAACCACTCGGCCATGGCACCGGAGGGGCCGGGAAGATACGCACCTCCCGGCGCGCGGGTCGCCTTGCCGACCCCGTCGGCGCGTGAAGCCTCGCCGAGCAGCCCCGTCCGGCATCGCCTGGCCACATCCGGCACAGACACGCACGGCCCTGCAACTCGTGACGGACCTGAAACCTCGCTCCGCCCGTTGCCTCCGGCGCGCCCCTCTGCGGGATCGCCTCCTGCCGAAAGGTACTTTCCGGTGTGGCGTGGCATGCGCCCCACTTTTGCGATGCCTCCTCCTCCCGATCCTTCGTCTGCCGCCGCGCCCTCCTCGGCGCTCGGAATTCCCGCCCCTCTTTTCGACCGTCTGCCGGGGCTGCTCGCGGTCGTCGAGGTGGACGACGCCGATGGAACTGTGCAGATCGCCGAGGCCAATGCGGGCTGGCGCGCCGCCTTTGGCGCCCCCGGCACCGCCCTCGACCTCCCGGACGCAGACCGCCTGGCGGAGGTCGTCCGCGACGTGGCCGCAGGTCGCCTCTCCCCCGACACCCCGCTGGCGATGGCGGTGCCCTTGCCCGAGCGCCCCTCCGGCGGCGAGGCGTCCGACCCTCCATCGCCGGACCCGTCCCTGTCCGCAACCGCAGCCGAGCAGACGGGCGCAACGGTCGTGCTGCGCGTCGAGCCGCTCGCGCCCGGGGACGGCGCCGCGCCGCGCGTGCTCGTCCGGGGCGAGCCGGTGCCGGTGGGCGACGCCGAGCGCACGGCGCGGGACGCCGAGGAGCGCTACCGCGTCTTCCTCGACCTGAGCGCCGAGGGCGTCTGGCGCTGCGACGTCGACCGGCCCATCGACATCGCCCTCTCGCCCGACGACCAGCTCGACGCGTTCTACGCCCACGGGTACCTCGCCGAGTGCAACGGGGCCTTCGCGCGGATGTACGGCTTCGACGCCCCGGACGCCCTCCTCGGCATGCGCCTCGGGGACCTGCTCCCGCGCGACGATCCCCGCAACGAGGCCTACCTGCGCGCGTGGATCGACGGCGCGTACCGCCTCACCGGCGTCGAGTCGCACGAGCACGGACGCGACGGGACGCCGCTCGTCTTCGAGAACAGCATCACCGGGCAGGTCGCCCGCGGCCATCTCTTTCGCGCCTGGGGCACGCAGCGCGACGTGACTGCGCGATGGCAGGCCGACCAGAACCGCCGCTTCCTCACCGACCTCGACGCCCGCCTGTACAGCGCGTCGCCCGACGCCTCCGTGATCGATCTGGCCCTCGCACCGCTCTGCGCCCACCTCGGCGTGGCCGGGTGCGCGCTCGTCGAGGTCGACGGCGGGGCCGGCACGCTCACCCTGCTCGCGCGCGTGGCCGACGTGCCCGCCCGAACGAGCGCCGTGCTGCCGCTCCGCAGCGTCGTTTCGGCAGTTCTCCACGACGCCCTCTCCGCCGGACAGGTCGTGGCCATCGACGACATCGCGGCGCACCCCTTCACCGCCGACCAGGCGGCGACGTTCGAGGCGCTCAGCCTCCGGGCGATGCTCATCGCTCCCGTCGCCCGCGACGGAGACTGGAGCGCGGCGCTCCTCTGCCGTGAGACCGCGCCGCGCGCCTGGCGCGCCGACGAGGGCGACCTCGTGGCCGCCACCGCGGCCCGCCTCTGGCCCGCCGTCGAGCGCGCCCGCGCCGACGCCGCCCTGCGCGAGTCGGAGGCGCGCTTCCGCCACCTCGCCGACCACGTGCCGGCCATGATCTGGCTCACCGACGCCGACGGCGCCTGCACCTACATCTCGCGCGGCTGGCACGCCTTCACCGGGCAGACCGACGCCGAGGCCCTCGAACGCGGCTGGGCCGAGGCCATCCACGAGGACGACCGCGCCGCCGCCCTGGCCGCCTTCGACGCGGCGGCGGCCGCGCAGTCGCCCTGCCGCATCACCTACCGCCTGCGTCGCCTCAACGGCACCTACCGCTGGGCCCTCGACGAGGCCCGCCCGCGCGTCGACGCGCAGGGGGTGTTCCTCGGGCACGCCGGCGTCGTCGTCGACGTCACCGAGCGCGTCGAGGCCGAGCAGGCGCTGCGCGAGAGCGAATGGCGCTTCCGGCAGATGGTCGACTCCATCCCGCAGCTCGCCTGGATCGCCGAGGCCGATGGCGCCATCTACTGGTACAACGACCGCTGGTATGCCTACACCGGCACGACGATCGCGTCGATGCAGGGCTGGGGCTGGCAGGCCGTCCACCACCCCGGCCATGTCGAGCGCGTGGCCGAGCGGTTTCGGCGCCACATCGCCTCCGGCGAGCCGTGGGAGGACACGTTCCCCCTCCTCGGCGCCGACGGCGAGTACCGCTGGTTCCTCTCGCGCGCCCGCCCGGTCCGCGGCGCCGACGGGTCGGTCGTCAAATGGTTCGGCACCAACACCGACGTCACCGAGCAGCGGACCCTCGAAGCCGCCTTGCGGGACCTCAACGCCGACCTCGAAGCCCGCGTCGCCGAGCGCACGGCGCAGCTCGAAGCGGCCAACGCGCTCCTCGAATCGCGCAACCGCGACCTCCACGACTTCGCGCACGTGGCCTCGCACGACCTGCAGGAGCCGCTCCGCAAGGTCCGCCAGTTCGCCGACCTGCTCGCCGACGAAGAAGCCGCCACGCTCTCGTCGGAGGGACGGCGATACCTCGAGCGCATCCAGGACGCCTCGCAGCGGATGAGCCGTCTCATCTCGGCGCTCCTGTCCTACAGCCGCGTCGCCACGCGCACCCACCCCACCGCCGCTGTCGCCATCGACGACGCCCTCGCCGACGTCGTCTCCGACCTCGACCTGCGCCTCCATGAGACGCGCGGCCGCATCGAGGTGCCCGCACCCCTGCCGACCGTCGTCGCCGATCCGGTGCAGGTGCGCCAGCTGCTGCTCAACCTCATCGGCAACGCCCTCAAGTTCCACCGCGTGGGGGTCCCGCCGGTCGTCCGCGTGACGAGCGAGCGGTCGGTGGGCCGCCTGCACCTGGTG
>JANPIY010000347.1:0-8617 GCA_031425255.1 Planctomycetota bacterium | reverse complement strand
GGCTTCCGTCAGACAGCTGAAGGCTACCCGCAGCTCGGTCTGGCCGAGGGCGATGGCGCCGACGCCGTGGGCTTCGAGCAGCTTCTGGCGCACCACCTCGGCCTGGACCCCCTTCACTTTCAGGCACATGAAGTAACCGCTGTTGAAGGGATAGACGTCCCAGCAGTCGGCATACTCGGGCTTGCGGCATTCCACCGCAGTGACCGCCGCGCGTTTACGCAGGATCGTCACCTTCTCGGCCTGCTGCTTGCGGAAGTCGGGCGCCTGGAGCGCCTTCAATACGATCGACTGGCCGGGCATCGAGACGTTGCTGATGACGGCGCGGACCAAACCGCCGGTCTTCTGCTCCAGTGCATCGTAGAGCGCCTTGGTACCGCCCTTGACCCCGTAGGTGATGAAGCCGACGCGGAGTCCCCAGACGAACTCCTCCTTGGTCGCGCCGTCGATCTTGATCGCCAGCAGGTTCTGGTGGGCCTGGGCCAGGCGGCCGAAGAGCGATTCTTTTTCACAGGCATCATCAAAGAACATGCCGTAGTACGCATCGTCGCACACCACCACCAGCCTGGTGCCGGCCTCGGCCGCGGCGATCAACGCATTGATGATCGCTCCGGCCTCGGCCCGGAGCGGCGAGTAGCCCGAGGGGTTGTTGGGGAAATTGAGCGCCACCACCAGCTTGCGGCCCTTGCGCGCGAACAGCGCCTGGGTGAAGGCCTGGAGGTTGAAGCCGGTGAGTTTGGTATCGAAGAACGGATAGGTGCTGATGCGCGCACCCAGGCGAGTCTCCCAGGACAGGTTGTAGTTCTCCCACATCAGGTCCGATGACAAAGCCTCGTCACCGGCATCGAGGAAGAGGTCGCCGACCAGGGCCAGCCCATGGGTCAAGGCGTTGGTCACCAGCGGCAGGCTAGTGAGCGCCTGGCCCAACGAGGGCGTCTCTTCGCGCTGCTTCTTCGCCCAGGCCTGACGCAGGTCGGGTCGGCCGAACGAAGGCGCGTAGTCGTAGATCTCGGAAGGAGTGAGGCCCCGATAGAACTGACCGACCACCTGCAGGTGCATCGGCGCGCCGTTTTCGGTGGCGATGCCGACGGTGGCGTTGGCGGTGGTGGCCTTCTGCTTGGCTTCAGCACCTTGCGCCAGGATGCCCTTGGCCGGGAAGTAGAAACGTCTGCCGCGCTCGGACAGCAGCTCGAACACGGTCGCATTCTCGGCCTTGATCGTGGCGTTGGCGGCCTCGGCCAGGGGGTGGAGGGCGGGTTGCGGCTGCGTGGTCATGGGAAGCTCCAAGCGCGGCATGGTCGCTGCGGCGCGGGGGGCGACTTATGGCTGGAAGGTCCTCAAGGCAATCAAAGACTCGCTCCCCATGCGAACATCCGTGCTGCTCGTCGCCTTGACCCTGCTGCTTTGCGGATGCGACGGCCCCCGCAGCACGATGATGCCCAGAAAAGATGCCCTGCGGGACGACCGGGTGCTGCGCATGGAGGTGGTGCAGGTGTACGACAACAAGGACCGCGACTACACCTCCGAGTTCAACATCTCGCACGTCATCGATGTCGACGTCCTGGACGGTCCACCCGAGCTCGTCGGCAAGCCCCTGACGCTGCCCTATGACCTGTTCTTCGTCGCCCAGCCACCGCCGCTGGTGGGCGCTGTCGTGGTGAGTTCACCCGCCGCGTGGGTCAGCCGCAATCGTAGCGGCAAGGCGCGCGGCTTCGGCCAGTGATCGCCAGCGATGAGCCGGCTTGCCTGCCCTGGGCTCGTCCCTAGCGTGCCGCCCATGTTTCGCCCAGCCGTCGTCGTGGTGGTCCCCTCCTGATCTCCAGGTGCCGTCCACTGCGTGACCTGCGGGGCGGCCAGACGGTCGCCCCGCGCTCGTTTGTAAGCGTCGCCATCTCCGCCCCGTCGTTGTGAGCCAAGGAACGTCCATGAGCCTCGATCTGCCGAAATCCTACGACGCCAAGCTGGTCGAACCCGAGGTCTACCAGCGCTGGGAGGACGCTGGCTGTTTCAAGGCCGGCGCCGGCAAACGTGGTCCGAACGCCAGCCGTCCGTACACCATCGCCATCCCGCCGCCCAACGTCACCGGCGTGCTGCACATGGGCCACGCGCTCAACAACACCCTGCAGGACACCCTCATCCGCTGGCGACGCATGCAGGGTCACGACACCCTTTGGCAACCCGGCACCGACCACGCCGGTATCGCCACCGAATCGGTGGTGGCCAAGCAGATCCAGGACAACCAGGCTTTCATCGATGAACTGAAGGATGCCGGCATACTCGCGGAAAACCCGGCCGATGCGCTGATGAGCAAGACCGCCACCGGCTACGACCGTGATCGTTTCGGGCGCACGGCGTTCCTCAAGGCGGTGTGGCATTGGAAGGCGAAGTCGGGCGGCGCGATCATCAACCAGTTGCGGAAGCTGGGATCCTCCTGCGACTGGTCGCGCGAACGCTTCACCATGGACGACGGCCTGACCAAGGCCGTGCGCACCATGTTCGTCAAACTGTTCGATGCCGGGTTGATCTACCGCGGCACGCGCATGGTGAACTGGTGCCCGGTGCAGAAGACCGCGCTGTCCGACGACGAGGTCGAGGCGATCGAGAAGAATGGCCACCTCTGGCAGCTCAAATACGACCTGGTCGACGGCTCCGGCCACATCGTGGTCGAGACCACGCGGCCCGAGACCTTCTTCGGCGATACCGCAGTGGCGGTGAATCCCGCCGATCCGCGCTACCAGGCGCTGATCGGCAAGCTGGTCCGCCTGCCGATCATCGGCCGCGAGATCCCCATCGTCGGCGACGACTACGCCAATCCGGAGAAGGGTTCCGGCGCGGTGAAGATCACCCCCGCGCACGACCCCAACGACTACGAACTCGGCAAGCGCCACCAACTCCCCCTCATCCGCGTCATCGACTTCGACGGCACGATGACCAAGGACGCGGCGCACTTCGCGGGCATGGACCGCTTCGCCTGCCGCAAGGCGCTGCTCAAGGAACTGGAGGCCAGCGGCGTGCTGCTCGGCGCCACCGAGATCAGCCACGCCGTCGGCCACAGCTACCGCTCGGGCGTCCCGATCGAGCCGATGGTGACCGAGCAGTGGTTCGTGAAGATGGCTCCCCTGGCGGAACGCGCGGTGCAGGAGACCAGGCCCGGCGCCGCCGGGGAGCCAGCCCGTCTGCACTTCCATCCGGAACGTTGGGGCCGGGTCTACGAACACTGGCTCGATAACGTCCGCGACTGGTGCATTTCACGCCAGATCTGGTGGGGGCACCGCATTCCCGCCTGGCACTGCGCCGCGTGTGGCAAGACCACCGTCGCCACCGCTGCGCCTCATGGCTGCAGACACTGCGACTCGGCCGACCTGACGCAGGATCCCGACGTCCTCGATACCTGGTTCAGCTCGGCGCTGTGGCCGTACTCGACGCTCGGTTGGCCCGACTGGGAGGCCGCGGCGAAGCACTACTTCCCGACCAACACGCTGGTCACCGATCGTGGCATCATCTTCTTCTGGGTCGCACGCATGGTGATGACGTCGTTGTTCGCCAACGACGTCCGTCCCTTCAACGACGTCTACATCCACGGCACGGTGCTCGACGAGCGCGGCGACAAGATGTCGAAATCGAAGGGCAATGGCATCGACCCGATCGTGATGATCAGCGGCGGCTCGCAGATGTATCTCAAGAAACAGTACGACTGCCCTGGCTACGGCGCCGACGCGGTGCGCTACACCCTGCTCGACATGACCACCGAGGGTCAGGACCTGAAACTGTCACCGGTCAAGTTCGAGACCGGCCGCAACTTCGCCAACAAGGTATGGAATGCCGGCCGCTTCCTGCTGATGAACCTTGGCGAGCGTGCGCTGCCGGCGGCGCCGACGCCGGCAGCGTTGGCAAAGCTGCCCCTCGGCTTCCCCGAGCGTTGGATCCTCGACCGTCTGCAATCCGCCATCGACGAGTGCACCACCGCGCTCGACGCGTGGCGCTTCAACGACTACGCCAACGGCGGCTACCGCTTCTTCCGCGACGACCTCTGCGACTGGTACCTCGAATGGGCCAAGCGCGCATTCAAGGCCGGCGACGCCAGCGCCGACGTCGCAGCGCAGGTGATCTCCTACTGTTTCGACCAGGTGCTGCGCCTGCTGCATCCCGGCATGCCGTTCGTCACCGAATACCTCTGGCAACTGCTGCAGGAGACCATCGGCGCCAAGCCGTGGTCCGGCCGCTTCCTGATGACGGAGCCCTGGCCCGAGCCCGCGGCGGCATTGCGCACCGCTGGTGCCGGCGAGCAGATGGGCGAGTTGCAGGCCATCGTCAGCGCCGTGCGCAACGTGCGCAACCTGGTCAGCCTCGCCGACGGCGTCGCGCTGGCGGCGACCGTGGCCACCCTCGCCGACAGCAAGGCGGGTGCATTGGATGCCGACCGCGACTTCATCATCGACCGCGCCAACCTGTCGGCGCTCGCCATCGCGGTGAACGCCGCCAAGCCGCCGCAGTCGGTCACCACCGTGGTCGGCTCGCTCAAGGTCCACATCCCGCTCTCCGGACTGGTCGACCTCGGCAAGCTCAAGGACCAGCTCGGCAAGCGCTTCATCGCGGTGGAGAAATCCATCGCCGGCAAGCAAGGCCGCCTAGGCAACGCCGACTACATCGCCCGCGCGCCCGTGCAGCAGGTCTCAGAAACCCGCGATCTGCTGGCGAAGGAAGAAGTCGAATTGATGAATCTGAAAGACACCCTCGCGGGACTTTGACCAAGCCCGGTCTTCCGACTGTCCCGGGGCAGCGCCGGAGGCGCGTTCCTGGGGTGCCAGCCCTGATGGCGCACCCCAGGTTAAGAGGACTTGTCGAGGTACTTGATCGCCACCACCCGGTTGCCGCGCGCGTTGTAGATCAGCTTGTCCATCAGGTGCTTGATCAGATGGATGCCGTAACCGCCGAGGCGTTTGCCTTGCGCCTTGCGATTCTCCAGATGGCCCAGCGGATCGACGCTGGGGTCGGGCACGTGGTTGGGATCGAAGCCGTCACCTTCGTCCTCGATGTAGACGATGATCTTGCCCGGAAGGATGCGGCACCCGAAACGGACCTTCTTGGCGCGGTCGTTGTGGTTGCCCCACTCGATGGCGTTGCGGCCGAGTTCCTCGAGCGCCAGACGCACTTCGCTGGCAGCGGGCTCGGCGATCTTGAACTTGTCGAGCAGGCCGAGGAAGCGGCGGTATTTGTAGAGGATCCCGGTGTCGCTTTCGCCGGCGACCTCGAACCAGCCATGGGGATCGTACTCCACCTCCAGGGTGCGTCCGACCAGCGGCATGTGCTGCAGGGCGTTGGCGGCGGCGGCGGTGAGTTCGTCAATGCCGACCGGCTTCACCAGGTAGTCGCAGGCGCCTTGGCGCAAACAGCGCACGATCATGTCGTCCTGGCCGAGGGCGGTGAGCATGATCACGGCGGCCGGATAATCACGGCGGCGCAGTTCGGTCAGCACCGCCTCGCCGTCCAGGCGCGGCATGATGATATCGCACATGATCAGCTGATAGGGTTCGCTCGCCTGATCGATCATCTGCAGGGCTTCACGGCCGTCGTTGGCTTTGTGCACCACCACTGAATCACCGAGATCGCTAAGGGTCTCGGCGATGTGCGCCTGCAACGCCGGCATGTCCTCCACCACCAGGATGCGGTGCAGCTCCGGCGTGGTGTTGGGCGACAAGATGTTGCTTCTGGGCGTGGCGGTCATGGTAACGCCTCCTGCGTCTGGGGCGTGATGGTGGTCTCACCGACCACGTCCCGCAGGTTTGCTGCGGGAACATTGGGCAGCGTCACTTTGAAGCGACAGCCTTTGCCGATACCGCTGTCGAGTCCGATGCTGCCACCGTGACGTTCGACGATGCTCTTGACGATCGCGAGTCCGAGTCCGACCCCAGGGGCCCCAGCGACCATGCCACCACTGGGCCGCTGATAATAGGGCGCGAAGATGCGGTCGCTTTCGCTGGCGGGAATCCCAGGTCCGGTGTCGATCACGACGAAGTGGACGTGGTTGGCATCGCTGTCCATCACCACCGTCACGCTGCCACCCCGCGGGGTGAACTTGCGCGCATTGTCGACGAGGTTGACCAGGACCTGCACCACCCGACGGCGATCGACCAGCGCGGTCTTGCCGGCCAACGCCTGTTCGTCCGGCCACTTCGCCACCACGCCGGCACTCTCCAGGACCGGCAACGTCGCGGCTTTCAGATCTTCGAGCAGCGTCGTGAGCGTCACCGCCTCCAGGCGCAGGTGGACGTGACCGGATTCGAGACTGCTGAGGTCGAGCAACTCGTTGATCATGGCCAGCAGGGCGTGGCCATTGCGATTGATCGCCGCGATGAACTCGGCGTGTTTCTTGTTCACCCGGCCGCCGACCTCGCCAGTGATGAGGTCGGAGAAGCCGATGATGCTGTTGAGCGGAGTGCGCAGATCGTGACTGACGCGAGCGAGGAATTCGGTCTTGAGCTGGTCGAGTTCGAGGAGACGGCGCCGCTCGAACTCCAGGCGTTCATTTTCGGCGAGCAACTCCACGTTGGCCTGCAGCACATCGAAGGTCACGGAGTCATAGGTGTTCACGAAGGAGGTTCCTCGACGCGTCCCAGGCCAGGATGGCGGACGCCGGGAGTCTACCTCACGATTCCGACGCTGCGCAAGGCGCGAAGGGACGGCATCCCTGCGTTCTATTCAACCCATGTGAAACAATTGGCACCTACGGTCCGCGCTCAGGCTGGAGTCAGGAAGCTCTTTTCGTACCCCTCCGGAGCCTGGTATCCCATCAGGAACAGGGCCGTCGCGGCTACATTGGCCAGCCCGGGTTTGGCCACCCCGGCGTCGAGGCGGTATTCACCTGTGAACTGGGGGTCGTAGATGATCGCCGGAACCTGGTTCAGGGTGTGGCTCGTCTTGGACTTGGGGCGATTGTTCTCCACTTTGACGCCGCCCTTCTTGTCCATCTCGTACATCTCGTCGGCATTGCCATGGTCGGCCGTGACGATGGCGATGCCGCCCAAGGCCTTGATCGCCGGCAACAGACGCGCCAGAGCGAGATCGACGGTCTCTACCGCCAGACGCGCCGCATTGAAATTGCCGGTATGGCCGACCATGTCGGCGTTGGCGAAATTCAGTCGGGCGAAGCCGTAGGGCTTGGCCTGCAATTCAGCGATCACCGCATCGGTGATCTCCGCCGCCTTCATCCACGGACGCTGGTCGAACGACACCCGGTCGGACGGCACCTCGATGTAGGTCTCCTGCGACTTGTCGAGATACCCGCTGCGGTTGCCATTCCAGAAGTAGGTGACGTGACCGTATTTCTGCGTCTCCGAGCAGGCCAGTTGCCGCACCCCGCTGGCCACCAGGTATTCGCCGAGGGTACGGTCGATCAGCGGCGGGGTCACCAGGATGCGCGGCGGCAGATTCGTATCGCCGTCGTAGGTCATCATGCCCGCGTAGCAGACCTCGGGGATCCGCTTGCGCTCGAAGGGGATGTTCGTGCCGGTGCGATCGACGAAACATTTGCTGATCTCGACGGCGCGGTCGCCGCGGAAGTTGAAGAACACCACGGAGTCGCCGTCGACGATGGGCGCGAAGGCCTCGCCGTCGCGGGCGATGACGAAGCCGGGGAGATCCTGATCGATGACGCCGGGCCTCTCCGCCCGGAAGGTCTTCACCGCCGCGCTGGCGGACGGGAACTGCCGCCCCTCGCCCAAGGCGTGGAAATGCCAACCCCGTTCGACCATCGACCAGTCGGCTTCATAGCGGTCCATGGTGATCTGCATGCGGCCACCGCCGGAGGCGATGCCATAACGCGGATCGACCGCCGCCAACCAGGCCTCGAACGGCTCGATGTAATCGAGGGCCGAGGTCTCACCGACATCGCGCCCATCGATGAGGGCATGGACGACGACCTTGGCGACGCCACGTTTCTTGGCATTGGCGATCAGCGCCTGCACGTGGTTGATGTGGCTGTGGACGTTGCCGTCGGACAACAGCCCGATCAGGTGCAGGGTCGAGTTCTTCTCCAGCACATTGCCGACGATGTCCTGCCAGCCCTTGCCGTTGAACAGCGCCCCGCTGTCGATGGCCTGTTGCACCAGCTTGGCCCCCTGGTCGAAGACCCGGCCCGCCCCCAGGGCGTTATGTCCGACTTCGGAGTTGCCCATATCGGCGTCGGACGGCATGCCGACTGCCATGCCATGGGCGTTCAGCCGGGTCCACACGCTGGAGGCCATCAGCCCATCGAGAGTGGGCTTGTAGGCGGCCTTCACCGCGTTCCCGGCGTAGTCCGGCCCCAGGCCCACGCCGTCCATCACCACCACGACCACCGGGCCCTGACGTTTGCCATGGAATGCGGTTTTGATCAGGGACTTGCTCATCGGACCTCCGGAAATGGGGAGGCGGGAGCTTAGGAGGCTGGACCGTCGCGCCAGGGGCTAGGCGCGCGACAATGGGCAGGGGCTCGCTGCGCTCGCTGTGCGAGGTGCGAGGTGCGAGGTGCGAGGTGCGAGGTGCGAGGTGCGAGGTGCGAGGTGCGAGGTGCGAGGTGCGAGGTGCGAGGTGCGAGGTGCGAGGTGCGAGGTGCGAGGTGCGAGGTGCGAGGTGCGAGGTG
>JANPIY010000346.1:0-4170 GCA_031425255.1 Planctomycetota bacterium | reverse complement strand
AGCACCCCGGTGATTGCGGCACGGCCGCGGGTGACAAGCCCGCGACGCTGCCGATCGGCGACGGCAGCGCGCTGCCGGTCACGCCCGCTCCCACTGGTGTGACCCCGGCGGTGAGCGTGCCGACGCAGGTGGATCCGGCGGTCGCGCCGACGCCCGCTGCCGTCGCTCCTGCACTTGCCGCTCCGGTCGCCGCGCCTGCAGTTCCCGCTCCTGCCGCCCCCACGCTCGAGCTGCCAGCCGCGCCCGCGGCCCCCGCCGTGCCCGCCATTCCGGTTCCGGCCGTGCCGACGGCGCCGGTGAGCGAACAGCCCGCCCTGCCGGCGGTGCCCGCGCCCGCAGCGCCTGCCACCCCGACCGCCACCGTACCCGTGGCCCCGGCCGCACCGGCGACGGAACAACCCGCTGCTCCCCGCTCGGGCATCTCCCTCGAAGAACCGAAGAAATAATCACCCTGCCGTGCGCGCCGGCGGCTGCCGCCCGCGCCAACCACCAGTGACGCGAGGTGCGCATGATCAGTACCGCCCAGAACACCATCGATGCCAAGGCCGTCCGTCAGGAGATCGGCAAGGATCGTCTGCTGAAGATGTATCGGCAGATGCTGCTGATCCGGCGTTTCGAGGAACGTGCCAGCCAGGCCTATGAGCAGAAGAAGATCGCCGGCTTCCTGCACGCCTACATCGGCCAAGAGGCGGTGCAGACCGGCTTCTACGACCACCTCGATCCCACCCGCGACGCCACCGTCACCAGCTACCGTTGCCACGCCCTTGGCATCCTCTGCGGGCTCGATCCCAAGGAGCTGATGGCGGAGCTGTTCGGCAAGGTCACCGGCAACGTGCGCGGCAAGGGCGGCTCGATGCACTTCTTCTCGAAAGAGCGGAACATGCTCGGCGGCCACGGCATCGTCGGCGGCCAGATCCCGGTCGGCACCGGCGCGGCCTTTTCCGCCAAGTATAAGAAGACCGGTGGCATCAGCGTCACCTACCTCGGCGACGGCGCGAGCCCGCAGGGCACCTTTCACGAATCGCTGAACATGGCGTCGTTGTGGAATCTGCCAGCGATCTACGTGATCGAGAACAACATGTACGGCATGGGCACCGCCTGTACGCGCGCCTCCTCGGTGCAGGACATCGCCGCCGCCAAAGCCCCCGGCTACAACATGGCGTCGTTCACCTTCGACGGTCTCGACCTCTACGCTTCCTGGAAGACCGCCCAGCAGGCCATCGCCTTGGCGCGCACCGGCAAGCCGGTGCTGATCGAGGCGAAGACCTACCGCTACCGCGGCCATTCGGTGTCGGATGCCGCGACCTACCGCACCAAGGAGGAGGTCGACCGCTACAAGCTGCTCGACCCCATCGAGCGCATCAAGGTCGACCTGGTCGCCGAAGGCTGGCTGACCGCCGCCGGTGTCGAGCAGGTCGAGGAGCAGGTCATGGCCCAGATCATGGAAGCGGTGAAGTTCTCGGACGAGAGTCCCGAGCCGCCGCTCAGCGAGCTGACCCGTCATGTGTACGCCGAGTAGGTTCGCCGCGTAGACGAAACGACCACGCCCGCCTGCCCGCCGCTTTTTTCCGCATTTTTCGAGGATTCCACGATGTCCGCACTGATGGCTCCCCCGCTCAAGGCTTCGCGTTCGATCAACTCCAAGACCGAACCGATCAACGGTCACAAGGGCATCCTGCTGTCCGACGGCACCCAGCTGGTCAACATGCGCATGGCGATCTGCCAGGCGCTGTACGAGGAGATGAAACGCGATCCCACCATCTTCGTCATGGGCGAAGAGGTCGCGCAGTACAACGGCGCCTACAAGGTGACCAAGGGCCTGCTCGACGAGTTCGGCGCCGAACGCGTGATCGATACCCCGATCACCGAGTCCGGTTTCGCTGGCCTGGCGATCGGCGCGGCGATGACCGGTCTGCGTCCAGTGATCGAGTTCATGTCGTGGAACTTCAGTTTCCCGGCCTTCGACCAGATCATCTCGAACGCATCCAAGATGTGCTACATGACCGGCGGCATGTTCCCCATCCCGCTGGTGATGCGCGGCCCCAACGGTGCCGGCCCACGCGTCAGCTCGCAGCACAGCCACGCGGTCGAGGCGCTCTACAGCCACTTCCCAGGCCTGATCGTGGTCAGCCCTTCGACGCCCTACGAGGCCAAGGGCCTGATGAAGACGGCGCTGCGGCAATCCAATCCGGTCTGCTTCCTCGAGAACGAGATGCTCTACAATTACGAGCAGGATATCCCGACCTCGGAGTACCTGATCCCGTTCGGCAAGGGCGACATCAAGCGCGAAGGCACCGACTGCACCATCGTCGCCATCAGCCGCAGCGTGCACTGGGCGCTGGAAGCCGCTGAGGAACTGGCCAAGGAAGGTATCTCCTGCGAGGTGGTCGATCCGCGCACGGTCAAGCCGCTCGACATCGAGCTGATCGCCAATTCGGTGCGCAAGACCAACCGCTGCGTGGTGGTCGAGGAATGTTACCAGACCGGTGGCATCGGCGCCGAGATCGCCACCCAGCTGATGGAGCGCGTCTTCGACGACCTCGACGCCCCCGTCGGCCGCGTCACCACCACCGAGAATCCGATGCCCTACGCCGCCAATCTCGAACACGAGACGCTGCCCAAGCCGCATCGCATCGTGGCTGCGGTGAAGAAAGCCTGTTACCGCTGATTGCCCGTTCCGGAGTCGGCTGATCCGCGCGAGCGCTTCAGCGGAGTCCGGAGTCGAACCCGCTCCTTTCCGCTCCTCTCCCGTTCTTTTCCCGCTCGCTCACCCTGATCTGAACAACTTCCGCGTCGTCAGCGGTCCGACCCCGGACCGCCGACGCCGGACCCCGGACCCCGACCCCATGATCATCGAACAGCTCGTCCCCGCCAAATCCCCGACCATGACCGAGGGCACCATCGTCGCATGGCGTGTGAAGCCCGGCGACCAGGTGAAGAGCGGCGACGTCATCGCCGAGATCCAGAGCGACAAGGCGGTGGTCGAGTGGGAAGCCCTCGATGGTGGCACGGTGGCCGAGATCCTGATCCCGGCCGGCGCCATGGCGCAGGTCAACCAGGTCGCCGCGATCTTCACCACCAAGGGTGACGAGGACGTCAAGGCGGCGGTAGCTAAGGCGAAGGAAACCAACGCCAAGCTCGCTCCGGGTGGCGCGGCGCCGACGCCCACTCCAGTCGCTGCGACGCCTCCTCCTGCCGTGGCTGCGATCCCGGTCACCGCGCCGGCAGCGAGCGCTCCCGCGGCCTTAGCCAAGGGTGTGCGCGTATCGCCGGTCGCGGCCAAGATCGCCTCGTCCCTCGGCGTCGACCTGCGCGCGGTCAAGGGTACCGGCCCCGATGGCCGCATCGTGCGCCGTGACGTCGAAGCCGCGGCCAAGGCCGGCACCGCCAAGCTCGGCGCTGGCGCCGCCGCCAAGCCGGAAAAGCCGAAGCTCAAGGTCCTGCGCGCCGATGGCGCCAACAGCGACGTGGCGATGACGCCGATGCGTCAGATCATCGGCAAGCGCCTGCTCGAAGCGAAGACCACCATTCCGCACTTCTATGTCAGCGAGTCGGGCGATGCCGGTGCGTTGGTGACGTTGCGCGAGCAGGTCAACCTGCTCGACGGCTTCAAGGTCACGGTCAACGACCTCATCGTGCGCGCCGCGGCGCTCGCCCTGCGCGCCCATCCCAAGCTCAACGCCACCTTCCAGGGCAACTCGGTGCGCTACTACGACAGCGCCGACATCAGCGTCGCGGTCGCCATCCCCGATGGCCTGATCACGCCCATCGTCACCAAGGCCCACACCAAGAATCTCAAGCAGATCGGCGATGAGGTCCGTGCCCTCGCCAAGAAGGCGGTCGACGGCAAGCTCCAGCCCGCCGAGTTCCAGGGCGGCAGCTTCACCATCAGCAATCTCGGGATGTTCGGCATCAGCGAGTTCGTCGCGATCATCAATCCGCCGCAGGTCGCCATCCTCGCCGTCGCCGGCATCAAGGACGAAGCGGTGGTCAAAGGTGGTCAGGTCGTCGCCGGCAAGGTCATGCGCCTGACGCTCAGCGCCGACCACCGTGCTGTCGACGGGGCCGACGCAGCGGCCTTCATGAAGACGCTGCGCGAACTGCTCGAAGCGCCGGCGACGCTGCTGGTCTGAACCTCTCTGGTCCGATGTCCGATGTCCGATGTCCGAT
>JANPIY010000345.1:0-3989 GCA_031425255.1 Planctomycetota bacterium | reverse complement strand
GCGCGGCGACCTCGGCGAAGGTGGTGGGATCGGCGATGAAGGGGCCCGAGCCGATGGTGGCGGGATCATCCCCGACCACATCGCTGATGGCGAGGCACAACACCGTCGCCGGAGCCGCGCAGCGGGCGAGCTGACCGCCTTTCATGCGCGAGAGGTGTTTGCGCACGGCGTTCAACGCAGCGATGTCGCCGCCGCTGGCCAGAAGCAGCCGCGTCACCGCCTGCTCGTCGTCGAGGGTGAGGCCCGCGCGCGGCGCCGGCAGCAGAGCCGAGGCGCCGCCGGACCAGCAGGCGATGACCAGATCCTCGTGCGAGAGTCCGCTCAGGGCCGCTTCGACCGCACGCGCTCCGGCCTCGCCCGCCGCGTCCGGCACCGGATGCGCCGCCTCCAGTTGGCGCACCTGCCGTAAAACGGCGGTGTGTCCCTCTTTGACCACCACCACGCCAGCGCTGAGCACATCGCCGAGCAGGTCCTCGAGCGCCAACACCATCGCCGCCGAGGCCTTGCCCGCACCGACCACGACGAGGCGCCCATGGGCCGCGAGCGCGTGGTGCCAGGCACCCGCCGACAGCACGTGGTGATCGCGGCGCAGATGCGCCAACACCGCCGCCCGTGGCTCGACCGCCGCCACGGCGGCGGAGAACAGTGAGCGGAGTACGGCGTGGGCAGCGGACATGGGCCTGGGGATGGTCCGCCCACGGCACCGGGCGCAAGAGCGCCGGACACGTCCTGCGCGCGAGACGCCGGATGCTTCGACCGGGAGCGTGGAGCCGGGATCCGTCTGGGTCTTTCCCCCTGTGCTCGGGTTGCATGATCCGCGCCACCCGCAAGGACACCCCCATGTACCCGACCCAGATGACCGACCCGATCCGCGATGAAGTGGCCCAGATCGGTCTCACCGAACTGAAGACCCCGGCGGACGTCGACACCGCGCTGACCAAGCCCGGCACCACCCTGGTGTACGTCAACAGCATCTGCGGCTGTGCCGCCGGTGGCGCCCGCCCAGGGCTGTACCTCGCGCTCAAGGATGCGGCCAAGAAGCCGACGCAGGTGACCACGGTCTTCGCCGGCGTCGACAAGGAGGCTACCTCCAAGGCGCGCTCCTATTTCGCCGAGTATCCGCCCAGCAGCCCGAGCGCGGCATTGCTGAAGGACGGCGAGGTAGTGTGGGTGCTGCATCGCCACCAGATCGAAGGCCGTCAGCCCGAACAGATCGCCCAACAGTTCAAGGCGGCGTTCGAAGCCAATTGCTGAACTGATCGCCCGGCTCCGGCGGCTGGCCACGGCGCTGGGCGGGCGTCACTTACCGCGCAGGTCGTAACACAGCAGTCGGCTGGGCGTGCCATCGGCCCCCGGGCGGTTCTGGCAGAGATACAACAGACCATGCCACAGCACCGGGGGCGTCCAGCTTTCGCTGGCCTGGAATACCCAGGCGCGGCTGAGCTCCTTGAAACCGCTGGGGCTGAGGTCGTAGCACAGCAGGTGACCTTCCTCGCCCAGGCAGACGAAGCGGTTCTGCACGTGCAGGAACTGGCCGCGAAACGGTGACATCACCATGTTCCGCGTACGGCCACCCGTGGTCATGGTCTCCTGCCAGCGCGGTTGTTCGTGCCACTTCACCGTGCCGGTGGCGAGCTCAACGCAGGCCATCTCGACGTCGGGATGGTTGCGCCCGGCGAAGCCATAGAGATGGCCGGCGACATGCACCGGGGTCATGAAGTGGCAGCCGAAGTCGAGGCAGGTCCACGCGGTGGTTGGCCGCAGGTCGGCGTCGATCGACAGCAGCGCGGCCCCGGTCTGGTAGCTCGACGTGACCAGCACCTGATTGCCGATCACCAGCGGCGACGAGGCGTTGACCGACTCGTAGGAGGTCGAGCGCCAGGGGAAACGGAAGTCGGCGACGCCATTCGCCGGATCGATGCAGAGGAGACCGCCGGTAGGCGGGCGGCTCTCGCCACCAGCGAACACCAGCACGCGGGTTTTTCCGTGGATGACGGCGGGAGTGGGCGAGGCATAGCTCGGGCCCCACTCCGCCATGGTGGTCCACGTGGTGGTGCCCTTCACCCGCTCCAACGCCACCACGCAGGTGCCGTCCGGCGCACCGACATTGACGATCACCTGGCCGGCGATCACCAGCGGCGTGGTGCCGACGCCGAAGAAGTTCTGCACCACGTGGTGGTCACTGCTCAGGTCGCGTTGCCAGCGCACGCTGCCGTCTGCCAGCGCCAGGCAGCGGAGCACTCCGAGCTGGTTGTAGATGTAGACCTGATCGCCATCGATCACCGGGCTGGAGCGCGGGCCATTGTTGTAGCCGTAGCGGTCCTGGTAGCTGGTCGGGAAAGCCTGATGCCAGGTACGCGCGCCGGTGAGCGGATCCAGGCACTCGACCACATCGTCGTCGCCCACGCGGTGCTGATAGATCAGCCGCCCCGCCACGATCGCCGGCGAGGCGTATCCCGTCCCACGCGGCAACGACCACATCAGGCGCGGACCCTTGGCGTCCCAGTCGAGGTTCAGATGGGTTTCCCGCGACACCCCGTCGCTGGTCGGCCCCAGGAAGGAACCCCATTCCTCCACCACCGCTCCCGCCGCCAGTGGCGACGGCGCGGCGATCACCGTCGCCGACGGCAGGTCCACCGCCACGAGCGCCGGTGCGAGCACCAGCATCATCAGGAACCGGTTCGGCATCGTCATGGCAGCGTTATGGACCGCAGCGTGGCCATCGGAAGGTGGAATCGTCATGGCCAGACCAGCCGCATTGGATGGATTGGAGGCCCTCACAGGGGGCAGCGACGTGGCATCAGTCGGGCGTTCCTTATCCGGGATGATCCCACCGCCCTCCCGTTCCGGCCAGACAGACGATCACCGCGGGGTGCCTCGACACGCGGACATATGAGACCTCGCGACGCATCGACCGGTAGCTACCCGAATCCCTGGTCTGGGCTCTTCCCAGGCCCACGTGACCCCATACAACCCCGCGCTCCGCTGACGACCTGGAGAGGTGGCTGAGCGGTTGAAGGCACCGGTTTCGAAAACCGGCATTGGGGAAACTCAATCGGGGGTTCGAATCCCCCCCTCTCCGCCATGAGCTACCACCGTACGAACCGACGGTGGTAGTTGTTTTTGGTGACTTCAGGTTGTTCGCAGACTTCCCGCCACGTAGACGCTAGATGAGATGTCTAACTTACGCATGTACCGGAGCGGCGGACACCGCGTGTTTGGACCACATGGCCTACCTCCGCCGCTCGGTGATGCTGGTCGTTAGCCATACATAGAGTCCTCCTCATCATTCTTGTTGCGATAGGTCTGGTCGGCTGCCAGCCATCCCCGACCGCAGACCAGGCCACTCCAAGTAAAGCACAGTTTGTTTTTGTCAGGATTCCCGAACAGATTCAGCCAGCCGAAAGAGGCACGAAATACGAAGACCCGCTGGATCTGGTCCTCAAGAAGGAACGAGTTGGCGAGGTTAGCGGCGGCGGCACGCAATTGTCCGCTCCAGATGCGGATGGTAAGAAAAGCATTGAATGGGTCGGAGTCGATGTTGACCTCACCGATTTCGGCAAAGGCATGCCGATACTTAAGCGCGAATTACTTCGGCTGGGCGCTCCCGCCGACACGGTACTGGAATACAAGCGAGATGGCAAAGAGGTGGAGGAGAAACTGCGATGATGGCTAACCATGCGCTGCAGCGAACCCGGCGGGAGCGTCGCGGTGCGCCTCAAGCCAAGTTCCCGGTAATGAACGTTGGTGCATTCCCTGGCTTTACGTGACCCC
Source organism: Planctomycetota bacterium (assembly GCA_031425255.1). Taxonomy (GTDB): domain Bacteria; phylum Planctomycetota; class UBA11346; order UBA11346; family UBA11346; genus BOG-1363. Next base: position 215 of record JANPIY010000345.1, on the reverse strand, counting down.
AGATACGAAGGTTTTTCCCAGAGCTCGAGATCGCGGCTTTCCGGTCGAGAAGATCCCGAGCCAAGCGTTCATCCCAGTCGGTTTCAATCCATTCGATTTCAATGACATGGAACGGCGTGGAGCTTGACGTTTCGGCGTAATAGAGAGCAGGCGACCAGATCCGACAGCGGTCCATCACGGAGTCCTCAGCACAGTGCTTCACCCGAACAGTTCTC
>JANPIY010000344.1:0-3952 GCA_031425255.1 Planctomycetota bacterium | reverse complement strand
ATCGACAACAGGATCTCGACGATCACCAGGCCGGGTTGCCGGGTCAGCTTGTAGGACTGCAGGAAGACCGGGCAGTCGGTGGGATGGTTCTGGGCGGCGATGGCGCCGAGCAGTTCGAGGGCGATGCGGCCCGAACGGCGCTCGCCATCGATCCAGGCCAGGCGCGAGGTGTCGAGATCCTTGGTGGTACTGATCTCGTCGAGCTTCTTGCGTTTGTCCTTGGCCACCGGCACCAGCCCGCTGCCATCACCATCGAGCACAGCGATCGAGGCGTTGGCGCTGCCGAGATTGAGCTCCTGGCGCAGCAGCGCGAACACGAAGAGGGCGGCTACGGCTGCCGCCGCCGCCCGCAGCGCGCCCTTGGTGCGCCAGTAATCGCTGCGTTTCCCACGTTCGTCGGCGAGCGCATCGAGCACCACGTTGGTGGCACGGGCTTCACCCAGGCCCACCGCCCACGGGCTGGGCAGGGCGGCGTGGCGATCGAGCCGCTCGCGCGCGGTCGTCAGGGTGAGGCCGGCAAACGGATTGAGCGGCCGCACCGGCATGCCCATGCGCTCGCTCAGGGCCTGGATGAAACCATGCACCTGCGCACCGGCGCCGGTGAGCCAGATGGTTTTGGGCTCCAGCGCATTGAACTGCAATTGGGTCTTGGCGAAGCGCACGTTGGCGTTGAGCACGCCGGCGATCTGGCTGACCTGGCGTTTGATCGCTTCATGCAGGTCGGCCGGCGCGCCCTTGCCGAGTTTGGCCACCAGCGCGGCGGCATCGTTTTCCGGCAGGGTGCGCAGCTCGGCGACGTGGCGCACCAGTTCGTCCATCCCAGGGGACTGGGTGCGGACGAAGACCAGGTTGCCGTCATGCACCAGGGCGAGGTGGAGGTGGGTGCCGCCGATGTCGGCGAGGATGGCGCTGCCGCTCTCCAGCGGGACGGTGGCGCGGTAAGTCTCGAACAGGCCGATGGCAGGGTGGGTCAGGGCCACCAGCTTGCCGCCATGTTTGGCGAGGGCGCGTTTGAGCTGGTCGATCAGCTTCTGCTTGGTGGTCATGGTCAGCAGGCGCAAATCGTCGGCCCCTGGCACCTCGGCGCTGAACCAGCTGACCGCGACCGGCTCGTCGCCGCTGTTCTGCAATTCGAAATGGACCAGGCGGTCGAGGCGTTCCGGCGCGCTGGGTGGCTGCAGCATGGTGCGCAGGAGCATGTCACCGTGCGAAAGCACCATCCGTACCTTGCCGAGCGGGGCCGGCAGCGGTGCGTTCTCCAGGGCCTGCAACGGGTCGCTGCCGACCGCGATCGGGAAATGCTCGATGTCCTGGATCTTCTGACCATCCGCACGGATCAGGCGGATGGCGCGGCTGGAAACCTCGATGGTGGTGAGCATGGGGACGTGTTAGGGCCTTTGACCGCAGATGCCACCCGTGACGCGAACGGATTGACGGAAGGTGATGAGCTGCCGCCCGCGCCGGCGATCCGTTCCAGGTGTACCGCTCGGCGTGGTGCTCCGTTGCGGACGTCACCGGCCACGTGCCTGAACGGCCGGTGACGCGCTACGTTGCCCGCCCGGTGATGATCTGCTGCCCCGTCTTGCGCCCTCTTGGCGGCCATCTAAGGTCCGACGGTACTGCGTCCAGCTAAGGAGAGCGAAGATGCGCGTGCGCCTGTGGGGAGTGCGAGGTTCATTGGCCACGCCGATGACGTCGGCGCAATTGCGCGACAAGGCCCGGTCCTTGCTTGCCGAGGCCAAGCCAGCGGACCTCGCCTCGCCGGCAGCGATCGAAACCTACCTCGACCGCTCGTCGCACAGCTGGACCTATGGCGGCAACACCAGCTGCGTCGAGGTCGAACTGGATGGCCAGACCTGCATCCTGGATGCCGGCACCGGCCTGCGCAGTCTGGGCCTGCACCTCAAGACCGATGGCCGCGACCAGCGCCACGATCTCCACTTCTTCTTCAGCCATTTCCATTGGGACCATATCTGCGGGTTTCCCTACTTCGGGCCGATCTACGCCCCGGGCAAGGCGATCAACGTGTGGTCCGGACGCAGCGACGCCCAGCGCCTGCTGATGACCCAGATGGATGACGCCCACTTCCCGGTGAAGTGGAACATGCTCAAAAGCGTCATCACCTGCCATCAGCTGCCGGAAGATCAGCCCACCACCGTGGGCGAGGCCACGGTCCGCATCCTGCCGCTGATCCATCCCGACAAGGCCTATGGCTATCGCATCGACCATAAGGGCCGCTCGGTCTGTTACCTGACCGACACCGAGGTTTCGAAGAATCCCAACAAGGTGGCGGAGACCTACGCCGCCTTTGTCGCGGGGGCCGACGTGGTCATCGTCGACGCCATGTATGGTTTCCTCGACTACCATGACCACATCAACTTCGGTCACTCGACGATCTTCAATTTCATCGATTTCTTCCGCGATGCCGACATCGGCGAACTGGTGATCTTCCATCACGATCCGATGGCCAGCGATCCGCAGGTGACCCGCCTGTTCACCGATGCCAAGCGCTACACCGAACTGGTGGCGCCGATGGCGAAATGGAAGCTGTCGGCGGCCAGCGAAGGGCAGCAGTGGGAGCTGCCGTCACGGTGAGCAGGCGAGGTCGCACCACCTCGAACCTCGCGTCAACTTTTCCGCCAGCCGCGGGCCTGATCCTGGGCGATGGCAGCCTGGATCGCCGCGCTCAGCGTGGTGTGTTCACTGATCCCGGTGACATCGACCGGCACCCAGATCTCCCCTTGTTCGATGGCGATCCGGCCGCTGCTCTCGGTCCGCAAGGTCAGCCGCTCGACGATCATGCAGCCGCCATGGCCGTTGCCGGTGCGGACGTAGGTGGGGATGACGTACATCGACACTCCTTGGGGGGTTCACAGGTACGGATATCAGCGTACGCCGGAGGGCTTGCCAGGGTGGAGCGGGGTGACGGGGGCTCCCTGGTGGGGGTCTCCACCATCCGGATCGGCATGTTCGGGGATTCCCTCGCAGAGGATCGTCGCTATCACCCGCACGTCTGCTGCGTGCTGTGCAACCGTACCGAGGGGTTCGTTCCGAGCGATCGGGACCACATCCAAGGAACGGTCGGTAGTGCGTGGTAATCATGGCGGCCAAACGGCGTCATGGGTTTTCTTGAGCAAGGAGAGCGCCTGGTGAGCCCCGTTATCGACGAATCGACCCCCAGCCTGGCCCAGCTCGCGGCCGACACCATCATCCGTGGTGGTACCAGCGTCGCGTCGTTCGCCCGCACCCACGACCTGCCCTACGTCAGCTTGATGAAGCTGATCAACTCGGGGCAGCCGCCGCGGCGCAAGGCGGCGCTCGACGAGTTGGCCAAGGCGCTCGGCATCGACGAGGCGACCTTCAACGCCGCGCTGACCAAGAGCAAAACCAATCCGGCTCCGGCCGAGGCTCCACGCCAGAGCGACCACGCGGTCAATCCCTTCCATGCCGCCTTGCTGCGCCTGGTCGAGGAACGCCGCTTCACCACCAAGGCCTTCGCCGAGGCCGCCGAACTCAGCGTCCTGACCGCTGCCAAGCTGTTGAAACGCGGCGAACTCCCCGGACGCCAGACCACGCACGACAAGCTCAAGGCCCTGCTCGGCCTGAACGAGATCGCCTACAAGGATCTCCTGGCGTCCTCGCGCGGTTCGTCCAACGCCGACGGCGAATCGGCGATCGAGCGCAAGAGCACCCTCGGCTATGTCGCGATGAGCACGGGCGCGGCGCCGGCGAACACCACCAAGGGCGAATTGTTCGAGCTCATCGATCGGTTGTCCCCAGCCCAGCTGGTAGCGCTCAAGAACTTCTTGCTGTCGGTGTTGTGAGCGTCGTTGCACGGGCGTCTCGCCCGTGCTGATAAGCTGACGCATCCAAAGGCAGACAACCTTCGCCACAGCGCCCACAGAGAGCACAGAGAAGAACTGTTTTCTCCATCTCTGTGCTCTCCGTGGGC
>JANPIY010000343.1:0-7598 GCA_031425255.1 Planctomycetota bacterium | reverse complement strand
GCCACCGGCGACCCGATCACCCACTCGCATCGAGCGCGGCGATGAGTCCGCCGATCATCCGTCCGACCGTGAGGGACTGCTCGACGAGTTGATCGCGTACAACGGTGTCGAAGCACTCGATATCGCTGGCAATGAGAATCTGGGCGTGGAGTTCGGCGTTGGATGCATCCGCGATGCGCAGGAAGCGGCGGAATTCGCGGTCTGATCCACGTGCGGATCCTTCCGCGATGTTGCTGGCGACGGAGATCGCCGCCCGTCGCATCTGGGACTTGAGATCGCCTTCGGCGCGCATGTCGCGTGTGGCATGGGATACCGCCCGCAAGAATGCGCGCGCGTGTTGCCAAACCTGGAGATGGAGGAAGCGTGCCATGGGAGAGGCTCCTTGTATCCCTCCTGCAGGCCGGTCGCGCGGAGCTGTCAAGGGTCGGAGCGGAGGCTTCGCGCAGCGGAGCGCCCTTGACGGCGAGCACGTCCGGAATGCTGGGGGGATACGAGGAGCCGTCCTGTGAACTGGAACGACGGCGGGATCAGGAAGGGCTGTGAGCTGTGAGCAGTCAGCAGTCAGCTGTGAGCAGTCAGCTGTGAGCAGTCAGCTGTGAGCAGTCAGCTGTGAGCAGTCAGCTGTCAGCAGTCAGCAGTGAGCAGTCAGCAGTCAGCTGTGAGCAGTCTGCAGTCAGCATACGGTTTACGGCTTACGGCCATCACCTCTCCACTCCCGCTTCTCGACGACGCCCCGTTCCCCCACGCATCTCACGTCAACTGTCCGTTCGCCAAGCGGAAGAACGCGCCCTCTTTCGCCATCAGCTCGTCGTAGGTACCGGTTTCAACGACGCGGCCCTCGTCGAGTACCGCGATGCGGTCGGCGTTGCGCACGGTCGAGAGGCGGTGGGCGATGATCAGCGTGCTGCGACCACGCATCAGCAGATCGAGGGCCTGTTGGACCAGGCGTTCGCTTTCGGGATCGAGTGCGCTGGTGGCTTCGTCGAGGATGAGCAGCTTGGGATTGCGATAGAGCGCGCGCGCGATCGCCAGGCGTTGCCGCTGGCCACCCGACAGGCCCATGCCGCGATCGCCCAGCGTGGTCTCGTAACCTTGCTCGAGTTCGCGGATGAAGTCGTCGGCATTCGCCCGCACGGCTGCCGCCTCGACTTCGGACTGGTCGGGATTCTCGTCGCCCCAGGCGATGTTGCCGGCGACGGTGTCGTGGAAGAGCACCACGTCCTGGCTGACGACGCCGACATGACGGCGGACCGAGCGGCGGTCGACCGCACGCAGATCGTGGCCGTCGATCTCGACGCGGCCCTGCTCGGGGTCGTAGAAACCCAGGATCAGGCTGGCGATCGTGCTCTTGCCCGAACCGGATGCGCCCACCAGAGCCAGCGATGAGCCGATCGGGATGTGCAGGTCGACTCCCGACAGGCTGTGGCGTTGGCTGCCGGCATAGCGGAAGTGGACGCCGGTGAGACGGACCTCGCCATCGACCTTGGGCAGGACGGTCTTGCCGTCGTTGCGTTCCTCTGATTCGTTGTCGTAGAGTTCGGACAGCGACTGCAGCGCATCGCTGGCGCCGGCGATGGTGGGCATGCCGGAGACGATGCCGCTGACCGCACCCGAGATGATCCCGTAATAGCTGACGAAGACGAACAGCGCGCCATAACCGATCTGGTCGCGCACGCACAGCCAGGCGCCGATGCCGATCACCGCCATGTTGAGCAGCGAGCTGACCGCCCAGCCGGCCGAGCCGAAGAAGGCGTGGGTGACGTCCAGGCGCACGCCGGTGGTGGCGACCTTGCGCGCGGCGGACTCCAGCCGGCGTTCGGCGTAGTCCTCGACCGCGTGTGCGCGGGTCAGGCGCACGCCATGTAGGGCCTCATTGAGGAAGGCCACGAAGCCGGATTCGGCGATGCGGAACTGCTCGTTGGTGCGGCGCATCGGCGGCCACAGCAGCCAGGCGGTGACCAGATTGGCCGGCACGATGAAGGCCAGGACCAGCAGGAACCACGGACTGTACATGTAGACGATGCCCAGCGTGATGAGCACGGTGGTGCCCTGCATCAGCACACATTCGGCGAGGTAATTCTGCATGCCTTCGAGGCGGCCGATATCGAGCAGGAACTTGTTCTGCAGGATGCCGGCCTGCGAGCGGTCGTGGAAGGCGAAGGTCAGCTTGTGCAGGCGCCGCACCAGCGACCGGCGCAAGGCCGCCGCCAGTGCCCGGCCCTGGATCGAGCGCATCCGCCGCTCGGCGACGGCGGTGATGACGTTGAGCACGCAGAGCAGGAACGACACCGTCATCACCCACCACAGGTCGCCCATGACGCGGTGCTTGAGCTCGGGGTTGGCGATCAGGTCGAAGACATGACCGATCAGCAGCGGGAAGACCCAGACCGGCGAATGGCGCAGATTGATCAGCACCCATACCACCGGCACCAGGAACCGTTTGTTCTCGACCAGATGCAGGTAGGCCGACAACGGATTGCGCCGTTGGCTGGTGGTGACCGAGGTGATGGAGGCCAGGCGTTCGGACACCTCGTTGATCGAGGCGGAATGGCGCAGCGGCGAACGACGATCGGCCAAGGAGCGACTCCTCACCCGGGATTCGGGTGGAAGGCGCAGTGTCGTCCGACCTTGCGCGGGTCAATGAGGCGGGAGTCCGGCGTTTGCCTGCATCAGACGGGCGCAGGCCCGCCGGCTTTCCATTGGATCCCGGCAACGAGCCCCGGGTCTACGCATTCGCCGCGGCGTGGCGGCGGCGCCAGTCGCCTGGGCTCATCTGGTGATGGCTGCGGAAGAAGCGGCCGAAGACCGTGGGATCGGGGTAGCCGACCAGGGCCCCGACCTTGGCGATCGGCAGATCCGGTCGGCTGAGCAGGGTCTCGGCCAGGCGCAGGCGCTCGCGGCGCAGGAAGGCGCCTGGGCTGGTCCCGCGCAGTTGCTGGTAGAGCGCACTGAAGCGGGTGCGGCTGTAGCCGGCGGCGGCGGCGAGGTCCTCGACGTCGAAGTCGGTATCGAGGCTGCGCAGGGCGGTGGCCTCGGCGCGGGCGATGCGCGCGTCGAGACTGAGGGTCGGCGAGGTCGCTGACGATTCCCACAGATGACTGACCAGGGCGGTGAGCAGCGACGCGAGCTGGGCGGTGGCATCCAGCACCGCGATCGGGCTGCCGACCTTCCAGCGTCGCACCAGGCGCGGCACGCCATCACGGAACAACTGGGTCAGCGAGGGCGGGATCACCACCGGCAGGTCGACACCCCACACCTCGACCGGCGTCGGCTGCAGCAAGGCGCCGCGCTCCCCCAGTTCGGATTCATAGGGACCGGCATGGGGATGTTCGCTGCGGCGGGCATCGAAGCGCACGTCGAAATGGATCCACACCGGGGTGTTGCCGGCAATCGACCCCAGATCGCCCAGGGCCCCTGGGGGGATCAGGTAGGAACTGCCGAGCGGGATGAGGTGATCCTGGCCATCCACCCGCAGGTGCTCGCTGCCCAGCAGCGAGGTCGCCAACAGGTAATGCGCCAGCCGCCGCTGCGGGATGCCCCAGGCGATCTGCCGTGGGCGATCATCGCAGGCGTGGATGTAGGGGCAGTAGGGGCCATCCCAGGCGAGCATGTGATCAAGCCTCAAAATACAGTGCGAAGTACGAGGTGCGTGGTGCGCGGTCGCGCCCAGACCGCTTCGGAGCCCTCCTCGTCATCTGCTGCCACTTGATGTGCATGGCGCAGGATGGACGTGCAGGAGAGGAACCTCGCAGCTCGCACCCCGCACTGCGCACATGCCCGCTCCTGGTCAATGCGTCACGTCAGTCGCATGCTGCCAGGCATGAATGATGTGCTCGATGATCACATCCACCCCGACGCCGGCCTTCACCTGCGCAAAGACATAAGGGCCGCCGCCGCGGATCTTCACCGTGTCGCGCTCCATCACGCCCAGATCGGCGCCGACCGCGGTGGCCAGATCGGTCTTGTTGATGACGAACATGTCCGACTGGGTGATGCCGGGGCCACCCTTGCGCGGGACCTTGTCGCCGCCGGCGACGTCGATGACGTAGATGATGTAGTCGGCGAGTTCGCGACTGTAGTTCGCCGCCAGGTTGTCGCCGCCCGACTCGATCAACAGCATCTGCGGCTGGAACGCGGCATGCAGCTCCTCCAATGCTCCGAGGTTGGCGGTGATGTCCTCGCGGATCGCCGCGTGCGGACAGCCGCCGGTCTCGACCGCGCGGATACGTTCCGCCGGCAGCGCCTCGTTGCGGATGAGGAACTCGCCGTCCTCCTTGGTGAAGATGTCATTGGTCACCGCCGCGATGCTGTAGGTCGTACGCAGGCGGCGGCAGAGCTGCAGCATCAGCGCGGTCTTGCCGCTGCCGACCGGCCCACCGATGCCGATGGTGAAGGCGCGTTCGTTGAAATCGCGGTGCAACGGCCGCTCGCGCAGGTGGAACAGGCCAGGCCCGTCGAGCTTCTCATGGCTGTGGCCATGGCCGCCGGAATGGTCATGGGGATGGTGGTGTCCGCCGTGCATGGGATCAGCCCTTGGGTTGCAGAGGATGCTGCCAACGCAGCCCTGGGAAGCGTGCGAAATCACCGTCGCAGGTGACGAAGGTGCAGCCGTGTTCGATCGCCAGCGCCGCGAGCCAGGCATCGGCGGTGAGATTGCCGTTCGCGGGGGTCTGCTCACAGAGCGTGGCGAAGAGGTCCCAGGTCCGTGGACCGTGCTCGATGCGCACCGCGTTCGGGCGGCTGCGGATCAGTTCGCAGAAGCGCAAGGCGGTGGCGATGGGCGTCGCCGGCCGCCACACCGGCAGGGTGACCACGCGGACAAAGCTGGCGAGCACCGCATCGCAGTAGGCGAAACGCGCCGGGCCATTGATCTCGTCCAGCAGCCACGCGCGGTAACGCGGATGATCGTCGACCTCGCCACGCAGGGCGTAGACCAGGACGTTGACGTCAGCCAGGTGCATCGTTCACCGACGGCCGCTTAAGGTGGGCGTGGTACAGGCGCAGATCGTCGTCGGTAAGGGCGCTCACGATGGCGTCCCAGCCGGGCGCCGGCCCCTGGCCGTTGATCACCGGCAGGTCCACCGGCGCGGCGCCGGCGGTGCGGGTCGCCAGGCTGGCGCGCAGCGCCTCCTCCATCACCTGGCTGAGGGTCCGCTGGGTCTCCAGCGCTCGTTTACGCGCCAGTCGCAGCAGCGCCTGATCGAGATCGACGGTCGTTCTCATGCCGCGATGCTACTATCGTGCATCATGATGCAAGACCACGGCATCATGACATGAACAAACGTGAATATAGGCGATCATGATGGCCCTGGAAAAGGTCGTGCAGGGGCATGCTGGCGGCCGCCTCCGCCGGCCCGAGATCGGCGCAGCGTTGCCACACCGCCTCTGCGATACCACTCACGCGGTGCTGGATCGCCTGCGCCTCCAACGGTCCGACGATGCCGAGGCGGACGGCGGTCGAGACCAGCGTGCGCAGGTGCAGGAACAGCAGGAGCCGTTGGCTGTGCGCGCGACCCAATCCCAGGGCGGAGCAGACCATGCCGCTCACCGGCGCGAGATGGCCAGGCAGCCGATCGCGCCGCACCGTGGCTTTGAGGGTGGTCAAGGATTCGCGCCCGAAACCAGCGGCGGCACTGGTCAGCAAACCCTGCCCCAGCGCCCGACTCGCGCGGTTGGCGACGTGGTTGGGCAGCGTGGCGTCACACCAGCGATCCCATTCCGCGAAGCGGGCGGGTTCGCCATACGTGGCGGTGGCGAATGGCAGCGACGCCTGGCCGCACTGCTCGAGGCTGTCCGCCAGATAACGCTCCAGATCAGCGCGTCCTGCTACCTCGCCGAGTTGCCACGCCGCCTCCAATCCGCCGGAATGGGCGAAGCCGCCGGTGGGGAAAGCGGAGTCAGAGAGCTGAAGGAATTGCCACAGTCCGATGTCCGCATCATGTCCGATGTCCGATGTCCGATGTCCGATGTCGGAGGCATCGTGACGCGGCGCATCATCAAGGGGGACGTGTCTCGGTGGATGGTGTCCATGGTCGGAACCAGCGTCGGAACTCGCAGGACATCGGACATCGGACATCGGACATCGGACCTTTAAAAAAGACCTAGAACAGAAAGTAACGCTGGGCCAACGGCAGCCTGGTCGCCGGAGCACACGTCAGATGCTCTCCATCAGCGGTGACCTTGTAGGTCTCCGGATCGACGGTGATCCGCGGCGTCGCATCGTTGAGCTTCATGTCCTTCTTGCCGATGCCGCGGCAGTGTTTGACCGCCTCCAGGCGCTTGCCGAGACCGTAGCCCGCCGCCACCCCGTTGGCGAGCGAGGCCTGACTGACGAAGGCCAGCGAGCAGCCAGCGGTGGCGCGGCCGAACGAGGCGAACATGGGGCGCATGATCACCGGCTGCGGCGTCGGGATCGAGGCGTTGGGATCGCCCATCTGCGCCCAGGCGATCACTCCGCCCTTGATCACCAGCTCCGGCTTGGCGCCGAACAGCGCCGGCTTCCACAACACCAGATCGGCAAGTTTGCCGACCTCGACCGAGCCGATGACGTGGCCCATGCCGTGGGCGATGGCGGGGTTGATGGTGTATTTGGCGATGTAGCGGCGGATGCGCAGGTTGTCATTGGCGCCCCGTTCGCCGTTCAGGCGTCCGCGCTGCTCGCGCATCTTGTCGGCGGTCTGCCAGGTGCGCGTGATGACCTCGCCGACGCGGCCCATGGCCTGGGAATCGGAGGAGATGATCGAGATCGCGCCCAGGTCGTGCAGCAGATCCTCGGCTGCGATGGTCTCGGCGCGGATGCGCGATTCGGCGAAGGCGACGTCCTCCGGGATCGACGGATCGAGGTGATGGCAGACCATCAGCATGTCGAGGTGTTCATCGATGGTGTTGACGGTGAACGGCCTGGTCGGGTTGGTCGACGAGGGGATGACGTTCGGCTCGGCGCACACCCGCAGGATGTCCGGTGCATGCCCCCCGCCGGCGCCTTCCGAATGGTAGGTATGGATGGTGCGGCCCTTGAACGCCGCGATCGAATGCTCGACCGCGCAGGACTCGTTGAGCGTGTCGGTGTGGATGGTCACCTGCACGTCCGACTGCTCGGCGACATTCAGGCAGCAGTCGATGGCGGCGGGCGTGGTGCCCCAGTCCTCGTGCAGCTTCAAGCCGACCGCGCCCGCAGCGATCTGTTCGGTCAAGCCCTCCGGCTTGGCGCTGTTGCCCTTGCCGGTGAAGCCGAAGTTCATCGGCAGGCCGTCGGTCGCCTGCAGCATCATGCGCAGGTGGAACTGCCCAGGAGTGCAGGTGGTGGCGTTGGTGCCGGTGGCGGGACCGGTGCCGCCGCCGACGAAGGTGGTGACGCCGCTGGCCAGGGCGTCGAATACCTGCTGCGGACAGATGTAGTGGATGTGGGTGTCGACGCCGCCGGCGGTGAGGATGAGGCCCTCGCCGGCGATGACCTCGGTGGTGACGCCGACGATCATGCCCGTGGTCACTCCGGCCATGACGTCCGGGTTGCCGGCCTTGCCGATGCCGCTGATGACGCCGTGTTTGATGCCGATGTCGGCCTTGATGACGCCGCTGTGGTCGATGATCAGCGCATT